>DAOUPU010000179.1 GCA_030625995.1 Flavobacteriaceae bacterium | reverse complement strand
CTCTACCAACGAGTTACCCGGTACGCCACCGTAGGTTGCGACGGTAGTTCTCACAGGAGGGTTTTTACCAAAACGCCCTCTATAAACTGAATTCATTCCCTTATAATCTTCCAGATCATGGAGATATACATTTACTTTCAATACCTGTTCCATAGAAGTTCCATTTTTTACTAATTCTTTTTCCAGCTCCTTCAATACATGATCCGTGTGTGCTTTTATATCTCCTTCAAAATGAGCTCCTTTACCTGCAACATATAAAGTGTTTCCATGTTTTACAGACCCTGAGAATAATGGCGTTTGCTGATCCTGTTCAATATCTCCAACTACTTCCTTTACAGGCTTATTTTCACTGGCCATGGTATTAGCAATGCCAATTCCAAATGTTCCAATAATAGCCATTCCAATTTTTTTTAACGATGTTCTTCTGCTGGTTAAATTATCCATATTAAATATATTTAGTTATAAATTCATTTTATTTGTTGTAACTAATCAGTGTAATAATAAAATGGTCGGAAAATTCATAAAATTAATTGGGTTTTCGATATAACACACCCCAAACCCCTCTCAAGATGGGAGTTATGGTAATTATTTTTATGAATTTCTCTAATGTTAAGCTCATACCGATTGGTTACTATTTGTTTAATACATTCTTTTCTTTAAAAGTTCTTGTACCTGTTCCTTGGGTACCGGTCATTCATCCATATGATCTTCTAACCACTTCGAAAAATCCTTTTCAATTTCATCGGACCATTTATTATCAATTTGTCCCGGTGTATAACGACCTTCCTTTAAACGTGAAATGCCAAACAGATCCCTCAATCTTACAACTTCTGAAGTAACGACAACTTTTTCGGCGAGGTGTGCAGGTATAAACATTACTCCTTCTTTTTTTGCCAATACTATGTCTCCTGGCAAAACCGTTACTGCTCCCATTCGTATTGGAGTGTTTATACTCAACAACATTACTTCTGTAAGGAATGACGGATGCCAATCTCTTACAAATGCGTTAAATCCCTCAATTTCTGAGAGTCCCTCCATATCTCTGCTCGATGAATTAAAAACAACTCCAGACTTGGATTTTGCATAAATGGCATTGCCAAGATTGTCACCAATTAATGTCCCATCTACAATTTTTCCAAATGCATCCGCAACATAAACATCACCGATCTTAAGCATGTCGATTGGCCATGAATTAGGGTTTCCAATTCGCCCATCTTCTTTTCCTTTTTTCTTTATTTGATCAGAAACGTCTGGTCGGTTGGGAACGTATTGGACAGTAAGTGCACGACCAACTACAGGAACATCATCGTGTAAAGGTTTCCAGCCTCCTTCAAATTGATTGTGATATCCTTCATTTCGCAATACACCCCATGCCTCTTCAATGGTCACAGATTTAAACCGTTCTAAAATATCGTCTGCCACCCTCGGTCTGCCATCAGAAAACCGTTCTCCTTTCCATTCAGATGTAAGAAAAATCATTTGTTCTTTGGAAATGGTCTGGGCCCCCATAAAGCCAAAGCCCAAAATAAAGAGACCAATCAGAATCATTGATTTATTTAATTTCATAATCGTAATTTTAATTAATATTTTATATTTCTTTAGATTTAATTATTGTTGGGTAAAATCTTTTCTTTTGATTCAGGATCTCTATCTCTCCACCAGGTAGCCAGTGATGAACCGGAAATATTCATCCATGGGCCAAATACTGCCGGAGCCAATCCAACAGTGGCCACTTTACCCATCTCAAGTGCAATTCCAGAAGCTAATCCTCCATTTTGCATACCTACTTCCAATGCTATGGTACGACAATCCCTTTCATTCATCTTAAATACTCTCCCTCCCCAATATCCAAGGAAATATCCCGCAGTATTATGTATAATAGCAGCCAATATTAGAAATATCCCAATGGAGAGCAAACTATCTCTTCCGGCTGCTGTAATAATCGTGATGATGAGTGCAATTCCTGCCATCGAAACAACTGGCATTGCTTTATCAAGCCATTTGGCCTTACCATGAAAGAACCAGTTAAAGATCAAACCCGCAATTATTGGTAATATAACTATTTTTGTGATGCTTAACATCATAGACCAAAAGTCAATGGGTACAAACTGACCCGCAAAGACTTTCATAAGTAAGGGGGTCATAAGAGGTGCCAATAGGGTTGAAACCGCAGTTAAAGTTACAGATAATGCCAGGTTAGCCTTGGCTAAATAGGCCATTACATTGGATGCCAGTCCACTAGGAGATGACCCGATCAGTACTACACCTGCTGCTATTTCTGCAGAAAAACCAAATGCGCTAGCAATGGTAAACCCTAAAATTGGCATGATCGTAAATTGACATACCAGACCCACCAATACCCCTTTTGGCATTTTTACAACTCCTAAAAAATCCGTCAAACTCATCGCCGTACCCATACCAAACATGATTATTTGCAGGAGCGGAACAATGAGTAACTTAAGTTGAAAACTACCAATGCTCACGAAATAAGAAGGGTAATACATGGATACTGTCACTGCGGCAAAAATCAATATAGTGAATGAAAATCCTTTAAAAGTATTATGTCCTCTTAATGCCAGTGCTAACAGGAGGAAAAAGAAAACAAGAGGAGGTCCAATTTTTTCTCCAAGGCCTAATATCAACATAATAAAAGATATTAAGAGACAAAGTATTGAAGCAATTAACAGAATCTTGTAATTTTTTTTCATGGGTATAAATTGTATTTATTCAATGTAATTATAGCATAATTATTATTTCAATATTATATAATACTCTCTTTTTCTTTTTATTATACCATAATATTTATTTTTATACTTTAGGTTATGGGGATTAAAAATATTATTATTCATCCCATAATGGGTTTGAAATTCCATTCAGATCCCATACTACTTCTCCTTCTCTTATGGTCAGTTCGCATTCAAGTTTTTGAGCTCCCTTCATTTTTAATTTTTTTGTATCCACAAATCCAAAATCTCCTTTTTTTAGATTCAATATAGTAACATCTGCAACAGCTCCAACCGACAAATGCCCTAAATCAGTTCGGTTAATTATTTGGGCAGGACTCCATGTCGTGCTCTTAACAACCTCTTCTATAGGCATATTCATATTGAGAAATTTAGACATTACATTAGTGATGTCTTTCATTCCTCCATTCATGCTTCCCGTATGGAAGTCTGTACTAATTGATTTTGGTTGTAACCCTTGCTTCATTGCGGGAATTGCCTGTTCGAATACAAAACTACCTCCACCGTGCCCCACGTCGAAAATAATTCCTCTTTCTCGTGCTTTAAAAACATAAGGTCTTACTTTGCCTTGCTCATCTACAATTGAAGTTCTACCCTTCACATGAGCATAGGTATGTGTAAAAATATCACCTGGTCTTAATTTTTCCATCAATAATTTCTCCAATGATAATTCAGGGTCACTTCCTCCAAAATCTATCATTACAGGAATATTCCCTTGGGTACCGGCCTCAACTACTCTATGTACAGGTTCCCAGTCAAATCCTTCATAATGAGCTAGCTTTACACCTACAATAATTCCGGGGTATTTTTTTGCAAGCATGGCAGTGAGCTTCGGGTTCATGTCATCCAGGTTTTGCTCTATAACTCCTCCTTTCATTCCGGATCCAATAATATTTAAAAAAGACAGTACTCTGGTTTTTGATCTGTCAACTGTCTGTTCTTTGAAAATATCGAAATTTCTCCAGCCTGCACCACCAACATCAACTATGGTTGTGACGCCACTCCGGAAGGTGAATCCGTCTGGAGGCAAGCTTCCAAAGCTATTGCTTAAATAGGCATTGCGCTTCGTTCCAAAAAAATTATGACTATGAATATCTATCAAACCGGGGGTGACAATAAATCCTTTTGCATTGATAATAATTTTAGCATGCTTTTCGGGAATATTTTCAGCAACCTTTGCGATTTTACCCTCAAAAATGGCTATATCCATAATACCATTTATATCATTTTTAGCATCAATGACCTTTCCTCCTTTGATAAGGAGATCATAATTTTGTGCAATTAGGCTTGTTGAAAAAAAGATAAGACTGAGGATACCAAAAAGTATATTTACCGAAAAAGATTTCATATCACTGTTATTTGTTAAGAACATATGTTCAATTAGTTATTAGTTTGGTCTGAGTTTAGTATTATATTATGATTTTGACTAAATTAATTTATATAATGTAGATCTCTACATAAAACATTAAAATTCAATTACTTAATATTCAACGAATTTCTAATTTTTTCCACTTCTTTTACGTCTACGGGACTCGCCTCATTTCCAAAATTACTTCTAATATAGGTTAAAACATCCGCTATTGCCTGATCTTTTAAAAAGCTATGCTGTGGCATTATACTGTTAAATAATTCTCCATTAACTTCTACAGGCCCTTCTAATCCATTTAATACTACTTTTATAAGTTTATCTTTATCTCCAATAACCCAATCAGATCCTGCCAAAGGAGGAAACCTTGTTCCTGCTCCTTTGCCATTTTCCTGGTGACAAACACTGCAATAGGTATAATATGTTTTTTGCCCACCTTTCCACATTCCTGTTGGAATCAGGTTGTCATTTATTTCATGAGGTGTTCTGATACTAGATGTGGATTTTCTTTCTTTCATCCCAGCCAATTGTAATTCGCCAAACTTATCTTTCTCTCCTTTATACATCACACGCCACACCTTCCCTTTTACGGTTTCGGCCAAATATAAAGAACCGTCCGGGCCTACCGAAATTCCCATGGGTCTGAAAATGGCATCTCCAACGCTCACAATTGGGTCTACTCCTGCAAAACCATCTGCAAATACTTCCCATTCTCCGGTGGGCACCCCATCTTTAAAGGGAACAAAACCAACGAAATACCCGGATTGCGGGTAAGGCGCACGATTAGTGGAACCATGAAATGCAATAAAAGCGCCATTTTTATACCGTTTCGGGAACTGATCACCCTTATAAAAAACCAAATCATTGGGAGCCCAATGACCGGGAAACCCAATTATAGGATTATCGTATTGATCACATCTTCCTATAATTCTTCCATCTCCTCCATATTCAGGAGCAAGTACTTTTTTCTCTTGGATTTGATCATAGTAACAATAAGGCCATCCAAAATCTGACCCTTCAGTTACTTTAATGAATTCTTCAGCAGGAAGTAAAGCACTTTCCAATGGAGAATAAAGATCAGGAAATAATCGGAATAGATCATCTCT
>DAOUPU010000113.1 GCA_030625995.1 Flavobacteriaceae bacterium | reverse complement strand
AAAAGCATCTCTTGAGGAGCCAATTACTTTATACAGGAATGACTTCGATGATAATGGTAAAACTGACCCTGTCATGACCTATTATTATAATGGCAAGGTAACGGTTTTTGCAACTAAGGATGAATTAACCAAACAAATCCCAAGTCTGAATA
Source organism: Flavobacteriaceae bacterium (assembly GCA_030625995.1). Lineage (GTDB taxonomy): Bacteria > Bacteroidota > Bacteroidia > Flavobacteriales > Flavobacteriaceae > Lutimonas. The sequence goes on along the minus strand of DAOUPU010000113.1, from coordinate 7,641 downwards.
AAAAGTTCCTCTCCTATAACGACTTTGCTAGGGCAAATTTTCAAGATTTATTTAACAACGAGAAGGTTGAAAATGCCGAAATAAAAAAAGTTTATACACTACAGAGTTGTATCGTACTAAACGATGGAAATGGTAAATTTAGAATAAAATGCTTACCGACTTTAGCCCAAATTTCTTCCATTAATTCTATTTTAATAGACGATTTTAATACTGATGGATACCCTGATGCCCTGTTGGCAGGAAATAATTATCAAATAAATACTCAATTGGGGCAACTTGATGCATCTCATGGTTTAATTTTGATGAATGATAAAAAAGGGAATTTAATTCCTGATCTCAAGAGATCAAAGAAATTTTCTGTTCTTGGTGCTATAAGGGATATGAAGAAAATAAAAATAAAGGATAATTTATTCCTTATGATTGGCAGGAATAACGATAGCTTACAAATTATAGATAAAAGTCACTTTTATTATGAATAAATTAAAAAAATATGGGTTATATGCGATACTGATTTTTACTGTTGCCTCTTGTAAAAAAGATCCTTCAAAAAGTGTTGAGAAGGAAACACTTTTTACAATGCTGACAAATTCGGGTATTGATTTTACAAATACAATCACCAATAAAAAAGACTTTAATATTTTTAAATATAGAAATTTTTATAACGGAGGAGGTGTGGCCATTTCCGATATTAATAATGATGGCCTCCCTGATGTTTATCTAAGTTCCAATATGGGAGAGAATAAGCTCTATTTGAATAAAGGTGACTTTAAATTTGAAGACATTACCAAAAAAAGTAAAACAGGAGGAACACATGCCTGGTCCACCGGAGTGGTAATGGTAGATATAAATAATGACAAACTACTGGATATTTACGTTTGCAATGCTGGAAATGTTAAAGGAGATAATCAAAAAAACGAATTGTTTATTAATAACGGGGATTTGACCTTTACAGAAAAAGCCGATGAATATGGAATAGCAGACAGCGGTTTTACTACTCATGCAGCCTTTTTTGATTATGACCTGGATGGAGACCTCGATGTTTATTTATTGAACAACAGCTTTATTCCTGTTAACACTTTAGGCTATGAGAATAAGCGACATATACGTGGAAAAGACTGGAATATCAATCCAATTTTTAAAGGAGGTGGAGATAGATTATTAAGAAATAACGAAGGTAAATTTGAGGATGTTAGTGAGGAAGCGGGAATTTATGGCAGTTTGATCGGCTTTGGATTAGGAGTTACCGTGGGAGATATTAATAACGATCACTTACCGGACATCTACGTTTCTAATGATTTTTACGAACGGGATTACCTTTATATTAACAATGGAGATGGTACTTTTTCTGAAAATATAAAAGACTGGATGGAACATCTTAGCCTTTCATCAATGGGAGCAGATATGGCGGATATTAACAATGATGGGAATCCTGAAATTTTTGTTACTGACATGCTTCCCGGTGATGATAAAAGACTGAAAATGACAAGTGATTTTGAACGCTACGATCTCTATAAGCTCAAACTGGATCGTGATTTTCACCATCAGTATATGCAAAACACACTCCAACTTAATAACGGAAACAGCACTTTCTCTGAAATCGCATTTCATAGTGGTGTTGCAGAGACGGATTGGAGTTGGGGAGCCTTAATATTTGATATGGATAATGATGGTTACAAAGATATTTATGTCAGCAATGGAATTTACCATGATCTGACCAACCAGGATTTTATGGATTTCTTTGCAAATGAGATCATTCAAAAAATGACCGTTTCCAAGAAAAAAGAAGAGATCGAATCCGTGATCGATAAGATGCCAAGTAATCCAATATCAAATTTTGCCTTTAAAAACAATCATAATTTAACCTTTACAAATGAGATCGAAAATTGGGGATTAAGTGAACCTAGTTTTTCTAATGGTGCAGCTTATGGCGATCTGGACAATGATGGAGACCTGGACCTGATTGTAAATAATGTGAACCAAAAAACCTTTGTTTTTAGGAATGAATCTGATAATCAGTTAAATAATAACTATATAAAAATAAAACTCATAGGATCTGAAAAGAACACCTATGCAATCGGTAGCCTTGTCCAGGTATATATAAAAGATCAAATTTTAAGACAGGAATTGATCCCTTCAAGAGGTTTTCAGTCCTCTATTGATTATAGTATGGTTTTTGGCTTAGGATCATCCAATAATATAGATTCAATAATGGTAACCTGGCCAAATAAAGAGTTACTAACTATTTATAATCCAGTTCCTAATAAAACAATAATATTTGATTTTAATGATGAAAAGATCAAAAAGGAAATTTCAAAGACTCAGGTAAGAAACACCTTATTCACTCTTAAAGATCAGAATTTTGTATCACATGAAGAAAATTATTATGTGGATTTTGATTATGAAGGGCTGATTTCCTTTATGCTCTCCAAAGAAGGCCCAAGCCTATCCGTAGGAGATATTAATAATGATCAAAAAGAAGATATTTTTATTGGGGGAGCCAAAGGTCAGACACCACAGGTCTATATTCAAAGATCGAATGGTCAATTTACTCTTGGAAATAATAATTTCAAGGAGGCAGATATTGACTATGAGGACACAGCTTCTACCCTCTTTGATGCAGACAATGACGGTGACTTGGATCTATATATTGGTTCCGGAGGAAATGAAGAACGCAACAATTCCATATTACTCCAGGATCGACTGTATATAAATGATGGAAAGGGCAATTATACCAGGAATATAGAAGCTATTCCACCCTTTTATTATAACACTTCAGTCGTAACAGCTTCAGATTTTGATGGAGATGGAGATCTGGACCTTTTTGTAGGCAGCAGATCTGTGCCCGGGACTTACGGTATAGATCCTGAGAATTTTTTACTGGAAAACGATGGAAAGGGCAATTTTAAAGATATTACAGAATCTAAAGCCTATGATGTCAAAAAAATAGGCTTGATAACCGATGCTACCTGGAAGGATATTACGGGCGATGGGAAAGACGATCTAATTCTTGTGGGAGAGTGGATGAGTCCGGTAATTTTTGAGAATACCGGCAGAAGGTTACGTAAATACAAAACTAATTTAGAGGTATGGACTGGTTTATGGAATACGGTAGCAGTAGAAGATATTGATCTTGATGGTGATCTTGATTTGATTTTAGGGAATAAAGGAACTAACTCTTTTTATAAAACCAGTATTGAAAAACCTGCTAAAATATACATTAATGATTTCGATAACAATGGAACCATAGAGCAAATTTTAACCCGAAACATAGATGGTAAAGACATGCCAATTCCTTTAAGACGGGAACTGTCAGGACAATTAAGCTCATTAAAAAAAGAAATCTTAAAATTTGAAGATTACGCAACAAAATCGATCAATGAGTTATTCTCAGAGCAAATTATTGATAATTCAATTATTAAAAATGCCGTGACATTCGAAAGTGTAATAGCAATTAATAATGGAAATGGGAATTACGAAATAAAGGTACTTCCCCAACGTGTCCAGCTTACATCTATCAATAAAATACTAGTTAAGGATATCAATAATGATGACAAAATAGACCTTATTTTAGCCGGAAATAATTTTAATTATAAACCTCAGTTCACTAGAGATGATGCAAGTTATGGCGATGTTTTGTTGGGAAATGGAAATAATGAATTTACCTGGCTGCCTCATAATAGATCCGGGTTTTTTGTTAGAGGCCAGGTTCGTGGAATGGAATGGATCAAAGATTCTAATAATCGTAAATACATTCTGGTAGGATTAAATGATGATGAACCAAAATTATTTGAATTAAATGAATAAAGTTGTCATAATCTTTTTGGTGCTTTTTGTTATTGTTGGCTGTAATAAGCAGAACAAAGAATTGTTGTTTAAAAAAATTCCATCAAAAAACACCAACGTTCATTTTATAAATGAAATCAAGGATACTAAGGAATTGAATATACTGGATTATTTGTACTTCTATAATGGTGGTGGAGTTACTACAGGAGACATAAATAATGATGGTTTACCTGATGTATATTTTACTTCTAATTTATCCGAAAATAAATTATACCTCAATAAGGGTAATTTTGAATTTGAAGATATTACGGAAAAGGCTAAAGTTGCTGGCAACTCCGATTGGAACACAGGAACGACCTTTGTTGATATTAATGGAGACGGATATTTGGATATCTATGTTTGCTCGGTTGTTGGTATTAATGGTTTCGACGGTCATAACGAACTTTTTATAAATAATCAGGATGGAACATTTACAGAAAGATCAAATGAATATGGACTAGATTTTGACACCTACTCTTCAACCGCATCTTTTTTTGATTATGACAATGACGGAGATCTGGATATGTATTTACTGAATCATGCCGTACACAGCATAAATTCATTCGGACCGGCGAACATTAGAAATAAAAGAGTTTATGAGAGTGGTGACAAGCTATTGCGAAATGACAACGGTAAGTTTATTGATATAAGCGCTGAAGCAAATATATTTGGTGGAGCTAACAGCTATGGATTGGGCATCGCAACTTCAGATTTCAATAATGACGGCTTTACTGACATCTACGTATGTAATGATTTTCATGAAGATGACTATTTCTATCTCAACAATGGCGACGGTACATTTACAGAATGTCTAAAGGCTTATTTTGGCCATACGAGTCGTTTTTCAATGGGAAGTGATATTGCCGACATAAATCATGATGGATTCCCGGATATCTTAAGTCTGGATATGTTACCTGAGGACGAAAAAATATTGAAATCTTCCGATGGAGATGAATCCATCGACATACTGGAGCTGAGAATAAATCAGTTAAAATATCACTACCAATTTACCCGAAACATGTTGCAGATCAATAAAGGAAGTTATTTTATGGAAACGGCTCTATTTAGTGGTGTTGGCGCTACCGATTGGAGTTGGTCGGCTCTTTTTGGAGACTATGATCAGGATGGCGAGCAAGATCTATTTGTTTTTAACGGCATTCCGAGGAGACCAAACGGCCTGGATTTTGTTAAATATATCTCTAATGAACAGATTCAAAAAAAGATGGATCAAACCAAATTAGTAGATAACGAAGCTTTAAAATTGATGCCTTCCGGTGCGGTCCAAAACATTATTTTTAAAGGAGAACAAGGAATTAAATTTGAGAACAAATCGAATACCTGGTTGGAGAAAGATACCATAATTTCTAACGGGAGTGCTTATGCAGATTTTGACAATGATGGGGATCTGGATATTGTTACTAATAATTTAAACGCAAGTCCAACTTTTTATCAGAATCAAACTAATGACAAAGCAAATTATTTAAAAATAAAATTCAAGATCTCTGATAAAAATAGTTTTGGAATTGGAACTAAGGTTATTAGTTACCATAATGGTATTGCACAATTCAAAGAACTTTTTACCAGCAGAGGATTTCAATCGGCATCTGAACCCATCGTTCATTTCGGCTATGGAAATTCAGAAAAAGTTGATTCTGTTCGTATTATTTGGACAAATAATAAAACACAGATCCTAAAGGATGTCATGACCAATCAAACTTTGGTATTATCACCAAAAGAAAATGATCATCTATTAGATTATGAGATATTATTTCCCAAAAATAAAACATGGTTCACCCAAGTAAGTAGTGATCAATTTGGAATTGATTTTGAGCATGTTGAAAATCCATTTAGTGATTTTAATCGTCAAATATTAATTCCTTATAAAATTTCAGATAAAGGGCCTGGCGTTGCCATTGGAGATCTCAATGGGGATGGTAAGGATGATATCTTTTTTGGCAGTTCGAAATACCAACGTTCAACTATTTATTTCCAAGGGGAAACAAAATTTAAATTACAGGAAATTACTCCTTTAACTAGAGATTCTATTTCGGAGGATATCAGTGCCATCATAGCTGATTTTAATAAGGATGGATACAACGATATTGCCGTTGTCTCAGCCGGTGGCGAATATTACAAGAGATCAGCTCCCCTCTTAGATAAAATTTATCTCAATTCAACCAATGGAATTACAGAGAAATTGACGGATTTTCCTGAATATTTTGAAAATGGCTCTGTTATAAAAAGTGCAGATTACGACAATGATGGAGATTTGGATCTGTTTATAGGAGGTGGCTATGTTTCTTACGATTTTGGAAAAATTCCAAACTCTTTTTTACTGGAAAATAATAATGGATCCTTTAGCATTGTTGAAAATAAAGAATTACAGAAAGTTGGAATGGTTACCGATGCCATTTGGACAGATTTTAATAATGATAATAAGACAGACCTGATCGTTATTGGTGAATGGATGGCTCCAACCTTTTTCAAGAACGAGAATAATTCCTTGGTTAAAGTGGATGATCTCTTGATGGAAAATAAGTATAAAGGACTATGGCAGAGTATTGAATCTTATGATATTGATAATGATGGGGATAATGATTATATTTTGGGCAATTGGGGTTTGAACAGCAAATTTACCGCCACTTCAGAATACCCATTAAGGATGTATTATGGAGATTTTGACGGAAATAAAACGACAGAAACAATTTTGGCAACAGCTAAAAAAGGTATTTATTATCCGATTCTCGGATTAGATGATCTATCCAGACAAATGAATACTTTACTAAGAAAAAAATTTACCTCATATAACGCTTTCTCTAAACAAGATTTAGAAGGAATTTTTAGCAAAGAAATACTGGATGGTTCAACCTTGCTAACGGTAGATGAACTGGCATCCGGTTATCTCGAAAATTATAATGGAAAATTTCAATTTCATAAATTTGGAGATGAATTACAGTTAGCACCAATAACTGAATTATTGAAATATGATTTTAATAATGATGGAGAGGATGAAATTTTAACCGCCGGAAACTTCTTTGGAGTCATACCTTTTCACGGTCGATTCGATGCGAATGCCGGAAATATAATTGCTAAAAATGGTAAAATAATTTCAGCCAACACACTGGGTATCAATTTAACACAAAAAATGGTAAAGGGTTTAAATATTATTACCATCGGAAATGAAAAATATTTAATAGTAACCGTCAATAATGGTAAATCAGAATTGTATAAAATAAATAATGAATAATGAAAAAAATAATCTTAACTCTCGCCGTCGGGCTTCTGTTCTTTTCCTGTAATAAAGAATCAAAACCAATCGAAATTAGCTCCGAAGATTATCACTATGCCGTGGATAAATTAACTTCTGTAATTGTTCACGATATTTTTTCGCCACCAGTGGCCAGTCGAATTTATGCCTATTCTAATATTGCTGCCTTTGAAGTGATTGCAAATAATAATAAAACTTACATCACTCTTAATGGCCAGGTAAAAGATTTATCACCAGTGCCAAACCCAACATCCGATAAGGTGAATATAAAAGTTGCAGCTATAGTTGCCTATCTCGAAATAGGTAAAGCTCTTATTTTTTCAGAAGACAAGATTATTACATATAGAGACAGCTTATATACCTCTTGGAAACAGATCAATAAGAGCGAATTTAAGGTGTCTAAGGAATATGGTCTTTTAGTTGCGGCTCATATAAAAAATTGGATGGACACTGATAATTATAAGGAAACCAGAACAATGCCGAAATTCACCGTAATTGCAGAAAATGAAACTCGCTGGCAACCCACTCCCCCGTCATATATGGATGGCATT
>DAOUPU010000160.1 GCA_030625995.1 Flavobacteriaceae bacterium | reverse complement strand
TGAGCTAAAGCAATCAGGTCAGGAATAAAATTTTTAGACAATACAGTTAAGTTTGCATTGGGACTTGATTTTAATAAAAAAGTTAATTTTTCGAGCCCAACTTTTCCACCACCTACTATTAGTATATTAAGTTTGGAAGCTTTTAAAAAAATTGGATATAATTCGTTTTTGTTCAATCTCTTAAATATTTAGGTTCTACAACTATTTTAATGAAAATATAATTTTATGTCCTTATGCCGGACTGGCCCGCCTGAATGACTTTGGTCGGGCAGGCATTTCATTTTTTTCTTGATAAAAAAACGAAACAAACCCGCCTGCCGGCGAGGCAGGAAAATCAAGGCTTACAATAATTTAATAACCTAAATTTCATAAAAACTAAGTGTAGCCGAGTGATTTTCCAGCAAGCTCTCAACTTCTCGGTTTTACTAAGTTTTCATTTTATTTAGAACATCAAATTCTTGGAGGCCACCCCCTCGACAACCAATACCAATTATGTTTCATAGTTTCCCATTAAACCCGCCTACCGGCAGATTCGTGGTAGTACCCTTTTTATAATATCATGATTGATAAGCTTGAGATAAATTAAATATTGATAATTCAAAATAGTTGGTCAAATCGATCTACATTTCATTTACTATATTCCCGATTTCAATTCCGATTTTTTTTGATTCCTTTCCAATATGCTTAAAGCTCTTATTCATCTCTTTACCGAATTTTTTAAATTCCTTATTTAGATCTTTGATCCAGCTTTTATGCTTGAACTCTGCTTTATAGATCTTAACAGTAGCCTTACTTTCCTTAAAAAATGCTTTTTGACCTCTTTTAACCTTTTTTATAAACTTGTTTATTTTTAATTCTACTGTCCCTTCCTGGACTTCAACCTCAAGTTCATTATTATCAGATCTTACATTAAATTTTGTTCCCAGTACCCGAATTTCTCCAAGTTCTGTTTTAACGATAAAAGGAGATTCTCCTTTTCTAACATCAAAGAACACTTCACCATCCTGTTTTACAATTCTCTGATTAAAATTTCTATCGAACTCAATGGAACTGTTGTTATTTAAATAAGCCACAGAGCCATCCGGTAATTCGACAATTTCGAAATTGTCCTTGGAGGATATATTAATATTGGAATCAGAGCATGAGAACAAAACCAGTATGGTTATAATTACCAGAAGTTTACTTATTTCTTTCATTTTATTTTCAATTATTTATATTGACATAAATTAGATCCAATGAACCCATTTAAGTGTCTCATTAAATACCTATTAAATTAAAAAAACCCAATTGACACTAAGTATCTATCGGGGTTGATATAAAAACGAATCTAAAATTAGATTATTGCTGTAGGATAGAGAAATCTGAATAAGAGCTGGTTTAAAACACTTGTAAAATTTTAATTCATAATATCTGCCCCTTTTCAATAAGCCTGGCTTTGATAATTTTATAGGATAAATCATGAATACCCCTATTATTCTCCAGAGCGAGAACAGCAAGGACCCCTGCGCTTTGGCCTAAAATCATAAATACAGGTTCCATGCGTATAGAGCCAAAGGCAATATGAGAACTGGAAACTGCCACAGGAACCAAAAGGTTAGTACATTCTTCTTTTTTAGGTAAAATAGCTCCAAGTTCTATTTTATAAGGGTGCTTAGGATGTACACCGATATCTCCCTCATTTTGAACAAACCCTTCAGGGGTAATATAGCGCTGTACATTGTGGGAGTCCATTGTGTAGGAACCCATACCAATAGACTGTTCTATTTTTTCTTTGCCTAATATTTCATTTTGGGTCATGACAAAAGTTCCTATCATTCTTCTTGCTTCACGAACATAAATTTGGTGAGGCCAATGCCCATTATCTAAAAATTCGTCTTTAGACAATCCCCATTTATTCATTTCCTTTTGTGTTTTAGCAGGAATACGGGGATCTGTAGCGATGAAATACAATAAGCCTTTTTGATAAGTTTCATGTTCCCTGACAATCTCCTTTCTGCGCCCGTATGAAGCCTCCGGATATTCATAATTCATCCCAATATTATCAAAACTAAACGGACCGTGATTATTCACATCTGTTTTTAAATTTGGAATGGCGTCAAATTTTGAAAATGTCTCATCCCATCCGGTATCATAAACTCTTATTAATAATTCATATTGGCCTGGATCGTATCCAGCTGGTTTTGAAAAAGGTACCCGGTTCTTATCATTTTTGGTAAGACAAGTTCTAAAACAATAAGCCTGAATTTTATTGTCGCTATCTCCTTTTGATCCCGGATCTTCCATGGAGATTCTTGGTAAAACTCCGCTTGCTGTATCTCCCGGAGTTATGTATGGACTAATATTTCTGTCACCAAAATGATGGCCATGGTGAAGTACACCAACCTGCACACCGTTCCATTTTTCATTATAAGTATTCGAAGCTTCCCTTCCTACATGGTAACTCACATCACTTGCAGCCATAAGATCCCCTTCATAAGTGGCATCTATAAAGATTTTGCCTTTGTAGATATTGCCACTTAAAGTAGATATGGATATAATCTTTCCATTTTTCTTTTCCACACCTTTTTCCCGATCCAGCCATTCATCTTTATAAACTTTCACATTGTTTTCCCTTACAAGATCCTCAAAAACCTTCTCTGCTATATGGGGCTCAAAGATCCACATGGTCCTATTTGCACCATCCAGGGCAGGTGTCCCTTGTCCCTTATTACCATAATCCTCTTTTTTCTCCCATTTCCATGTTTCTGATTTTGAGTACTCTTTGTAAACACGTTGATAAAATTCTCTGGCCAATCCACCTATAACCTTTTTATTTCCAGTGTCCGTCCATCCTAATCCAGAGGAAGTCATCCCCCCTAGGTGCTTCTCCGGACAAAGGATCAATACGCTTTTCCCTGTTCTGGAGATCTCAACGGCCGCAGTAACAGCAGCAGAGGTTCCGCCATAGATAATTACATCTGCAACAATTGTTTCGCCCTTTGCATACTTGCTGTCTTGAAATCCAAAACTGAAGAGGATCATCAATGAAATGAAATTAAATAATTTTTGTTTGTTCATGTTTTGAGTCAGAAATAATGAATTAATTAATACAAGGAATAATGCCTTAAAATCCAATTAATACTATTAGCACCCATCAGATCAAATAAAAATAACACAACCAACTTATTTTTTTGTTTCCTGATAAATGGCATCGAGTAAAATATAATCTCTCGTGTCACTTGTCAATTGCCAAAACATGATTCCGCCCAATCCCGCTTCTTTGGCATATTGTGTTTTTAGGGTTAGCGATTCGGGGTCGTCGTAAGAAATAAATATACTATCTGTAGCATTGTACAAATAAGGGGCCTCAGCTTTTGCATCCCAATACCTTATAAACCCTCCTTTGTTTTCATATTTCTCATGAATATTTCCATATTTCGCCCAACCCTTCCAAACACCTTTATTCAAACGGTAAAGTCCATTGTTCTCAGGAGCAACCCCTTTCCATCCTCTACCATAAAATGCTCCTCCTATAACAATCTGTTCCGGTTTAACACCCAGTTGCATACAAAAATCAACAATGCTTTTAGTGGATCTTGGTTTATAATCCCTTTTACGCTCTACCGCAAGTTTATAGGCCGGAGTGCTTTCTATATCTTCCTTTTTAATCCATCCCAAATTTGTATGATGTGCCGTAAACGGTGTTCCTCCACCAACCATATCATAGGTCATTATATTCATATAGTTTGCATATTTCATTACTTCAAGTGTTTCAACATGATCATAATAACGTTCCCATCCTGCAGAGGCAAAGGTCAAAACCAAATTTTTACCGGTTGCGTCCATGGCCTCTCTTAATTCCTTCATTAATGCTGTAAAATTTTCAGTGTCTGATGCTCTAAATTTATTGCCAGCACCTTTCATACCGGGGTATTCCCAATCCATATCTGTTCCATCCAGGTCGTACTTCTGGATAAAATCTATGGTACTTTGCACAAAACCCCTACGCAATTCAGGATCCGTTACCATATCCGAAAATCCTGCACAACCGCCCCATCCTCCGCAGGCGATCATCACTTTTAGATCTGGATATTGCTTTTTGTATGCAACCAGATCCTTTAATTTTTGATCAGAACCTTCGCGTTTGAACTTCATCTGATTGTCGATCACTTCAGTGAAAGAAAAAATAATATGGCTGAGCTTATCAAAGGGAATCTCTTCCAGAACATAATTATCGGAAGGCACATAATAGGCCATTACAGCCATTGGTTCACTTATTTCTTTTTTACAAGAAAACAAGATCAACGGAAAAATAAAAACAATAATTAATTTAGATAAGTTGTTCAAAAAAATGTGATTCATAATGCTACCGATTTATAGTGATTGATACTGGTGATTACTAATTTATTTATCTTATATCCTGACCCATTTCATGCATTATTTCCTTGACTTTGATCAAATCAGAATTTGATACTTGAAGTTCTACCAGAAATGTAGGCATGTAATTCATAACTTGAGTAGTAAATTCAATTTTTTAGATAACATCTTATTCCTTCGGCTTCTAATTTACTTTTAAGAATTGTTAAATCAGACGCAATATGCGATTCCTGAATTGTTATTAAGCTCATAGTTATATTTTTTGGCTATAATAATTTCTGTCCCTAAAAATAAGTCTTTATCACGAGAATAAGAAGACTATGATCTATTCATTCCAATGTGTAATAGGTAGATAATTCCTTTTTAAAAAGTCTTTATAACGGTCTTCTTTTCTATACGGATCAAATTCCCTCCGGCTATTTACAAATTTAAATTCAATGTCCTTTTGTTCTAAATAATGATACATTGAATCCCTCTCTTTTAATATTGCAAAAATAAAGGCCTTGTTAGTATTCGAAATTTCCTGCTCTTTAAATACCTTATCTACATCTTTTATTTTTCCCAATTGTGCCTGAGTTATTAATTTCTCAAAATAAGCTTCCGAGAATAAATCATTTTTTAATATAGCCTGTGCTTTTTTATAATTTTCCTGGTGATAATTATAGTAAAACAAAGCATCCAGTTCCTGCTTCTCACTGAGCAAGGCTTTATAATTATCACTTTGAATAAAATCATTAGCCTCCTTAAAGTCACCATTTTCGATCAATGAATTATAATAAGAATTTGCATTCGTTGTATTCGATGAATCCAATTGATAAGCAATTTTACTATAGGCAACCCAATTATTATCATCATTGAAAATTTCGTCATAGGCATAACCGAGTTCTCTATATAAAAAAGAATTAGTTGGTTCTTCTTTTATTGCATTCTCAAAAACATGGATTGCTTCAGACCAGTCCTTGTTTTGCAAACTTTTAAGAATAATTTTGAACTCTAACTTATCCTCCTCTCTAAAAAGAAAATTCATTTTATTATAATGAAGTTCAGCTTTCTCGAATTCATTGTTAACAATAAGAGCTCTGAATTTAGCCCCATTTATTGAACGTGAAAAAGGATCTAACTCCTGAGCAATGGTAATATGAATGAGGCCATTTTTAGCATCGGGAACGGTTTTTTTCATAAAATAGTTTGAAAAATGGTGATGAGCTGTGGCGTCATTGGGATTTAGTGCAAGTGCCTTTTCAAAATTTATCTTAGCTTCTTCCCAGTTAGCGTCTCTTCTATTTAAATCTGCTTTAACAGTATATGCGCGGACCGTATTAGGATTGATCTCTAAAGCCTTTTCAATCAGTGAGTTGATCTTATTAATGACTTCATCATATTGTACATGCTCATACATCAACAAGAAATAACTGTTTGCCATCTCCGCATAAGCCTCAGCATAATCAGGGTCTAAGTCTATGGCCTGCCGATAAAGATCAATACTTCTTTCCAGACCTGATTCCGACCTGTCATCAGCCACAGCTCGTCCTTTTAAAAACAATTGGTAGGCCTCAATATTATTTGTTTGTTCGGTGCTTAATACTTTTTCTTCAGTGGGGCTGATAGAGATCCTTAATTGTTCCACTATTTTTTTGGACACTT
>DAOUPU010000069.1 GCA_030625995.1 Flavobacteriaceae bacterium | reverse complement strand
TAATACCGATTTCTTCCAACAAGGATTTGTCAATTTTAAAAACACCGGTCGTATCTGTGGCAAATTTAAACCAAGTTCCGTTCGCTAGAACAGAATTTGAAGTATAAATAGGTGTTGGTACATTTTTATTAAAAACCGCATCGTTTTTTGCCTGTAAGTTATATTCTAAGGTAAATGAAATAATTTTTTTAATTTGATCGTTTTCTTTGACCAAAGGTGTTATTGTCAGCTTTGCAAAGGACTTATTTTTTGATCTGCCAATTCCAAACTCGCTAACTAAATTGGTTGGAATTTTAGTTGTATTTATATTTTTCGATGAATTAATAGGTAAATATGAATATTTAACATTTTTTATTTGATAATTTTGCACTATCGATCCATTTTGGACGTTTATGGTAGTAGTATATAAAGGGATGTTATTTTCATCAAAAAAATTATTCTTAACTAGAGGTAGAGTAATAGATTGATTATCATTTGTTTGAACTACGAAATTATCATTCCATTCAAGCGTATAATTTTTGATCGACGTATTTTGTGAGAAAACCAAAGTAATTTGGAGAACAAAAATTAATAATGAAAAATAATTCGTATAATTCATAATAAAATAAATGAAAGTTTATTTTTAATAATTTACAACAGTACGTATAATAAAGAAATAAAACAATCGTTATACAACATATTGAAGGCAAAAATAAAGTTTTACAAAATAATATGAGTAATTAGAAAATATTAATTAAGTTTTTGTCTTTATTTGACAATAAATCAATCAAAAAAAATTATGAAAAAGTTTAACAGTGGCAAGTTTGCACTTTTACTTTTAGCGGCTATTACACTCTCAAGTTGTAGTAATAGTGGTAAGAGTGTTTCGACGTTAACAGGATGGGAATATAATGATCCTAAGTATGGTGGTTTTCAAGGAAATACACAATATAAACAGCAAGCAAACCCACCGGGAATGGTACTGATAGAAGGTGGTACTTTTACTATGGGTAGTGTACAAGATGACGTGATGTTTGATTGGAACACAACTCCTGTAAAACAACAGGTACGTTCATTCTATATGGATCAGGCAGAGGTGACAAATATTGAGTATTTATTGTACTTGCAATATTTAGAAAAAGTTTTCCCACCATCTGATGATACTTATAGAAAGATCTATCAAGCGGCATTGCCGGACACTTTGGTTTGGAGAAACACTTTAGGGTTTAATGAACTGTTAACTGAAAATTATTTGCGTCACCCGTCATATGCAGAATATCCGGTTGTTGGTGTTTCTTGGAGACAAGCATCGGAATACTGTAAATGGAGAACGGACAGAGTTAATGAGAAAATATTAATCGAAAAAGGTGTATTACATACTTTATTTGATCATGATTCCCTACAGGTAGAAGGAGCTAACAGATTTGATTCAGAGGCTTATTTAACAAATCCCAATGGACTATTTTCTGGAGATTCTTCTATTTATTACAAGGGAATTAGAGATTATTCTAAAAAATCAGAAAAGAAGAGTGGGTCTTTTACAGGACGTCACGTTAAAACCTCTGATGGTATCCTTGCACAAAGATTTAGGTTGCCAACGGAAGCAGAATGGGAATATGCCGCAAAAGCCCTGGTTGAAAATAGAGAATATAATTCCATTAGAGGCCGTAAAAAATATTCTTGGAACGGTAATAGTACTCGAGAAACTTCCAGAAGATATCAAGGAGATCAAATGGCAAACTTTAAACAAGGAAAAGGAGATTATAGTGGTATAGCAGGCTGGAGTAATGACGGCGCAGATATTACTATGAGAATAAAATCATACAAGCCTAATGCCTTTGGATTATATGACATGTCAGGAAATGTTGCAGAATGGGTTGCTGATGTTTATCGACCAATTATAGACAATGACGCAAACGACTTCAATTACTTTAGAGGAAATGTATTTAGTAAAAAAGTTATTGACAAAGAAGGTAATGTTGTAATCGTTGATAATAACAGTGTTGTCTTTGATACCTTAGATAACGGTAAAATAGTTCCGAGAGATCTTCCGGGAAGTGTGAAACATGAGCCTATAACAGAACGAGATGCTTTTATGCGTAGAAACTATGAAAAAGCATATAATGTTGATGTTAAAGATGGTGATGTCGCTTCAACCAGACATTACTATAAAGATGAAGATGATTTTGAGACTAAACCAAGAATGTATAATTCGCCAAAGATACCCAGACAAATAGGGGAGAGTGGGTTAATTATTCAGCAATATGACACCAAAACCAGAACAACTTTAATTAGTAATCAAACTAGAGTTTATAAAGGAGGTTCATGGAAGGACAGAGCTTTTTGGTTAGATCCTGCACAACGTAGATACTTACCGGAATATATGGCGACAAATTATATAGGATTTAGATGTGCGACAGATAGATTAGGTCATATGTCTAATTCAAGAAGAAGAAAATCACCGGCTAATCGTTAATCGGAATTGGATAAAATTTTTAAAACTCAATATCATTTTTGATATTGAGTTTTTTTTTACATTTACTTCATGGAAATAAAGGAGCTCTACATCTTGTACAAAAAAAGCTATAAAGTAACAACAGACACAAGATTGCAATTAAATAATTCTATTTTCTTTGCCTTGAAAGGCGATAATTTTAATGGAAATTTATATGCTAAAAAGGCCCTGGAAAAGGGAGCCGGTTTTGCCGTAATTGATGAAGAACAAGATGAAACTGACAACAGATTTATCTTGGTAAAGAATGTACTCCAAACTTTACAAAATTTGGCAACATATCACAGACAGTGTGTAGATATACCAATTATTGCTTTGACAGGAAGTAACGGTAAAACCACTACCAAGGAGTTGATCAATGCGGTTTTAAAACAAAAATTTAATTGTACAGCAACAAAGGGTAACCTAAATAATCATATTGGCGTTCCTTTGACATTGCTTTCTATGAAACCGGACACAGAAATAGGAGTTGTAGAGATGGGAGCAAATCATAAGGGTGAAATAGCTAACCTATGTGAAATCGCCCAACCTGACTTTGGATATATAACTAATTTTGGCAAGGTTCACTTAGAAGGATTTGGAAGCCTAAAAGGAGTTATACAGGCAAAAACTGAAATGTATGCCTATTTGCGAAAAGAGAATAAAATGGCTTTTATTAATGCTGAAGATGAAATACAGGTTGAAAAGTCAAAAGGAATGAAGAATGTAAATTTTTGTTCAAAAAATTCTGATTATCCGGTAGAATTTATTGGAGCGGATCCTTATGTGAAAATCGTCTTTGAAAATATGGTGTTACAAAGTAAGCTGATCGGTAAATACAATTATTTAAATATTGCTACGGCAATCGCTATAGGGAAATATTTTGGGGTTTCAAATACTCAAATAAAGGAAGCAATTGAAGAATATGTCCCATCCAATAATCGCTCTCAAATAATAATCAAAGGATCCAATGAAATTATTTTAGATGCCTATAACGCGAATCCTGAAAGTATGAAAGTTGCCATTGAAAACTTATCACAGATATCTGCTAAAAATAAAGTGGCAATTTTAGGTGATATGTATGAAGTTGGGGAAAGTTCTCTGGAGGAACACCAAAAACTAGTACAAATGCTAAGTAATTCGGATATCCGAACAACATACTTAATAGGTGATCAATTTTCTGAGATTCTTATTAATGACGAAAACATCTATCAATATAAAAATATAGAAGACTTTAGAAAAAATATGGATAGAAGCAAATTAAAACAGGCGATGATTTTGATCAAAGCCTCTCGGGGTATGGCACTGGAAAGAGTATTAGATTTTATTTAAATTACCAATCATCATCAACGTTTTCTACGGTTCCATTCAGAATGAAATAATCAAGACTACTAATGGCCTTAGTAATTTCAGTATCAATTGGCTCCTCTATATATATTTGATATCTAGTTGGGAACCGATCGATATAAACTTGTAGATCTTTAGCGTCTATTTCTCCTCCATTCATTTTACCTTCCCTAAAATTGGAGTACTCATATCTGTATTTATTATCTTTCGTTTTGATTTCTATATCATAGAAGATCGTAACTTCGATGTCCTTTTTAATTAACCTCCATGTGAAATTGGTTGTCCCGGTTTTATACAAGCTCGTGTCCAATACCTTTATAGAATCATTTTCCGGATAATATAAATCCAGCCATTCTTTTGCTCTAACCTGTATCTGTTGTTGGGAAATTCCACTTACAGTTATAACATCCTGATAGTTGTACTCGCCGGTTTCGCTATCAATCATAATTAATTGAGAATGAGATAATTGCACAAATAAAATAAAGGCAAGTATAAATAATAATTTTTCTTTTTTCATATGCTCATTTTTAGCTAATTTTTTCGCTTTTGGAAAAGGAGCTTACTTGGTCATTTAATCCCAGAAGTTCATGGGAATATAAATTGTGAGGGCTCAATTCATAGACAAAAAAACAGAAAATACACCAATTTTAAGTGTATTGTAATGAACGAAGTTAACATTTTTTTTTAGAAAACCAAAAAAAGAAGGATTCTCAGAGGTATTTTATGTTACATACGATCAGGGACATCAATGCCTAAAAGCCCAAAAGATTGCTTAATTATAGCTCCAACTTTTTTTGAAAGTTGTGTTCTGAATACTTTTTCATTTTGATTCTCAGCACCCAAAATTGGAACACTTTGGTAAAATGAATTGTAATCTTTTACCAGGTCATAAGTATAATTTGCAATTAAGGCAGGGCTCAGACTTTGGGCTGCATTTTGTACTATTTCAGAGAAGTTCAGTAGCTGTTTTATCAAAGTTTTTTCCTTGGGATGCAGTACAATGTCTTTAATTTCAAAATTATAGTCGAAATTGGCTTTTCGGATTATTGATTGTATTCTGGCATAAGTATATTGAATAAACGGCCCTGTATTTCCGTTAAAATCTATGGATTCCTTTGGGTCGAATAAAATTCTTTTTTTTGGATCAACTTTTAGGATGTAATATTTCAAAGCCCCTAATCCTATAGTATTGTATAGTTTTTCTTTCTCTTCTTTAGAATAACCCTCTAATTTACCCAATTCTTGAGAAATTTCTTTGGCGGTCCTTGTCATTTCCGTCATTAGATCATCAGCATCAACAACGGTACCTTCTCTGGATTTCATTTTTCCTTCTGGTAAATCAACCATACCATATGAAAGGTGATGCAAATTATTAGCCCAGGTATAACCTAATTTATTAAGAATTAAAAACAAGACCTTGAAATGGTAATCCTGTTCATTCCCAACTGTGTAAACCATCCCACCAATATCAGTATGATCTTTTATTCTCTGTATTGCAGTACCTATATCCTGAGTCATATAAACAGCAGTCCCATCTGATCTTAAAACAATTTTCTCATCCAGACCTTCATCTGTGAGATCTATCCAAACGGAACCATCATTCTTTCTAAAGAATATGCCTCTTTCCAGTCCGTCTATAACTACATCTTTCCCCAATAAATAGGTTTTACTCTCATAATAATTATTGTCAAAACTAACCCCAAGAGCATTGTAGGTTTCGTCGAACCCCTTATAAACCCAATGATTCATTCTATACCAAAGCGCAATGACATCTTTATCTCCTGCTTCCCATTTAACCAGCATTTCTTGTGCTTCAAGGAGAATTGGTGCTTGTTTCTTAGCTACCTCTTCACTTAAGCCTCTGGCTATGAGTTGCTCGATCTCTTTTTTATATTCCTGATCAAATTTGACATAGTAATTTCCAACCAATTTATCTCCTTTTAACCCTGAACTCTCAGGGGTTTCTCCCTTGCCAAATTTATTCCAGGCCAACATGCTCTTACAAATATGAATACCCCGGTCATTAATAATTTGTGTTTTATAAACTTTCTTACCGGAAGCTGCTATGATGTTAGAAACCGAATATCCCAGTAAATTATTTCTAATATGACCAAGATGAAGAGGTTTATTTGTGTTTGGAGAAGAAAATTCCACCATTATTGCCTTCTCCTCAGGATCCGATGGGAGAATTCCATAATTTTGATCAGAAAATATCTTATTGACCTCATGAATATATAAATTATCAGAAAGTACTAAATTCAAGAATCCTTTAACCACATTAAAATTAGAAATTTCTTTTACATTATCTTTAAGATATGTTCCGATATTGGTTCCTATTTCAACGGGATTTCCCCTAACAATTCTCAAAAAAGAAAAGATAACAATAGTGATATCACCTTCAAAATCTTTCCGAGTAGCTTGAAATTCAACTGTTTGAATGTCTGCGTTATAAATACTTTTAAATCCTTTTATAACTTCCTTTTCAATGATTGTTTTTATGTTCATCTAATATAAAAAATTCAGGTGCAAAAATAACTAATTTACTCTGATATTGGATGAGATATGTTAATTTTGATTGCTCAAATAAACAAAATGGAAAATATTTTAGAAAATCTACCAAAACTTGCTGCCGAAAAACATACGGAAACGAAAAGATATTTTGCCAAGCTTAAAAAAAAGAATCCTAAACGTCTGGACCTTTTAATGCAAGACCTGCATAATAAAGAATTTGATAGAATTGATTGTTTAAGTTGTGCAAATTGTTGTAAAACTTCAAGTCCCATATTTACAAATAAAGATATTGCGCGTATTGCTAAACATTTTAAAATGAAAGATCGCGCTTTTATAGATCAATATTTGCTGAGAGACGAAGATGATTTTATGGTATTACAAGAAGCTCCTTGTGTTTTTTTGTGTGAAGATAATAGCTGTTCTATATATAATGTTCGTCCAAAAGCCTGTAGTGAATACCCGCATACAAATCGGAAAAAATTTATTCAATTAACCGGCCTTACTTTAAAAAACACTGAAATCTGTCCGGCTGTATTTAATATTGTAGAAGATCTGAAGAAAAAGTTTCCTCTGTAGATTGAGGTTAAAAAGAATGGTGAAAAGCTTCAAATAAACTTTTCCAGGATTTATCAAAACACTATTGAACTGTCATACAACTAACTTCTCAACATTTTAATAAAAAAAATCCCAGAAAACTCTTGAGTTAAAACTAATCCTATGAACCCCCATTCATCTCTTAAGATTGTCGTAGATAACTCCGAATTCTGGGAAAATTTGTTATTGCCATCTGGATAAAAAAATCATAACTGTATAAAGAAGTGATTCTTTTAACCTATTTTAATTTATAATAATGTAATTGTGTAAATCGGGTGCAAGATAAAAAAAAATTACAAAAATTTATATATTTGGAAAAAGAATTCACGCTGACGTATTTCCTACTTAATTAGTAGAATAACTTATTTAATTGGAGTCCGGAGGGGTTAGAAATAAATTTTAATTAAATCAGTCCTTGTAAACTAATGTGCTACGATATTAAAACTAAGTTAGAATCGCAATTAAGAAGGGCAAAACGATTTAATGATCAAGATTGGATTGTAGAATTGGAAGAAAAATTATTGCCTTATAAAGATCATCCCTACTTTCACGTTTCAGGTTATAATCATCCAAAATTATTGATCTATACAAATGAAAAGCCTTATGTTCCCAGTGTTTCCATATGGGGGTTAGTTCCTCACTGGATTAAAAACAACGATCAAAAGCTTAAATTTTGGAACAATACACTTAACGCGAGAGGAGAAACTATTTTTAAAAAACCATCATTCAGAGATTCCGCAAAAAATAAAAGATGCATCTTACACATAGATGGGTTTTACGAGCACCATCATTTTAAAGGAAAAACTTATCCTTTCTTTATTGCTAGAAAAGATAAAAGGCCATTATCAATTGCCGGCCTTTGGAGTGAATGGGTGGATAGAGAAACTGGAGAAATTTTAAATACTTTTGCAATAGTTACCACGAAGGGAAATAGTTTGATGGCTAAAATTCATAATAATCCAAAGTTAATTGAACCCAGGATGCCGGTTATTTTACCTGATGAGATGGAGGATCAATGGCTTGAGCCGATAAATAATGAAGAACAAAGAAAAGAGATTATGAATCTAATTAAATCCTTTCCTGAAAGTAAACTAAAGGCCCATACCGTTAGAAAATTAAGAGGAAAAGAAGTAGTTGGTAATGTTCCTGAAGCCAGTACCTATTTTGAATATAAAGAACTCGAAGTAGCATAATCAATAAATAGAAATAAATAATGAAAACAATTGGGTTAATTGGTGGAATGAGCTGGGAATCATCACGGCTGTATTATGAACTGATCAATAAACAAGTAAAGACAGTGCTTGGAGGATTTCATTCTGCTAAAAGTGTTATGATATCAGTAGATTTTGACGAGATAGCGAAACTACAAAGTAAGAATGACTGGGAAAGCTTAAACCAGTTAATGGTAATAGCAGCTAAACAATTGGAAAATGCCGGAGCGGATATGGTTTTGGTTTGTGCAAATACGATGCACCTCTGTAGTAAGGCAATAATTAAAAACTCCAGCCTGCCGTTTGTACACATTGCAGAGGCCACGGGAGAAGCCATAAAAGAAAATTCGTTAAAGAAAGTGGCCTTATTAGGTACAAAATTCACAATGGAAAAAGATTTTTATAAAGATATTTTGACCAATGATTTTGGTATAGAAGTTCTGATACCGGATTTAAAATCGAGAGATCTGGTTCACGATATCATATATAAAGAATTGGTATTAGGAAAGATTAATAATGCTTCGAAGGAAATTTATCTGAAGATCATTAATGATCTGATCTCACAAGGAGCTGAAGGTATCATATTAGGATGTACTGAAATTCCGCTGTTAATTTCTGAAGAAGACGTCCGTGTTCCAATCTTCAACACTGCCAAAATCCATGCAAAGAAGGCAGTGCAATTTGCTTTGAAAAAACGCTAAAATAGATTTATCTATAATTTAATAATTATTAAGGTCTGTTAAAACTGACATTTTATTTCATTCTCTAAAAGCGGGTAAAAAAAAACCAACCAGGTTGAACTAAAAATAGATATTTTTGAACCAGAATTGTTATTAATTATTTATAGGAACCGGTATTTTTGGTTTAGAAAATTAAAATTAATTATAAACTATTAAAAATTATTATGAATAAAACACTTTATGAAAGATTAGGAGAAATTAAAGGCATCACTAAACTTGTGGACGATGTTGTTGATATACATATGATCAACCCCTCAGTAAGTCCCCGATTTCTTCCACTCAAGGAAAGGCCTGAACAATTAGCTGTTATTAAACAACATACCGTAAATTTTTTCTGTGCCGGCTCCGGAGGACCACAAACTTATGGTGGTAGAGATATGGTCTCCACACATAAAGGAATGAATATTTCAGAACAAGAATTTTTAGCTGTTGTAGATGATATAATGGAGGCGATGGATAAAAATAGTCTGGGTGAAGAAGAGAAGAAAGATGTTCTGGCTATTCTATATTCTCTGAAAGAACAAGTAATACGGTTATAATCTCAGGTAAGAAGAAAGTACAAAAATGGAGATTTGTGCTTTCTTTTATTATGCTTGACTTAGAGGGATTTGACAGGATTTTCTACTAACTACGGAGTGGATCTTAATCGTAGATCAAATATTTGTTTCTAATCTTTTTAAACTTTTTAACTCCCTTTTGCCAGGAGGCTCTAATTTCTTCGGCTGTTTTTCCGGATTCAATTTGTTTTTGTAACTGAAGATTTCCGGCGTGAATAGTAAAGGATTTTCCAAAAAATTCTTTCTCTTTTGGCGTTTTATGATACGCATCCACGAGCCATTTCAAATTTACCGTATTTTGTTTTTTATTTTTGCTTAGATCCACTCCGTAACATAATTCTCCCTTGAACTTTGGATCTTTAGAGCCAAAATTTGGTTGTGGTGTATAAGTGAAATCGTCTGTGTCGCTATCCGAAGGGAAAAAGGGAGCACCATAACGTTGAAATTGAAACTCGGTTCCTCTTCCTGCGTTTATAATAGTTCCTTCAAAAAAGCCCAAACTCGGGTATAGATTTATAGATTGGCTATTTGGTAAATTTGGAGAAGGTCTAATTGGTAAATTGTATTCTGAATCGTGGTTATAGTTTTTTAGGCGTATAACGGTAAGATCACATTTTACACCACCTTCCATCCATTTTTCTCCATTTACCATCTGAGCATATTCACCCATGGTCATTCCGTAAACCAATGGAATAGGATGCATTCCTACAAAACTTTTATGTTTCATTTCTAGAGTGGGTCCATCCACATAATGTCCGTTAGGGTTGGGTCTGTCCAAGACAATTACCGGGATGCCCAATTCTGCGCAAGTCTCCATCACATAGGTCATTGTGGAAATATAGGTGTAAAAACGAACACCAACATCTTGAATATCAAAAATAACCATGTCAATGTTACTTAGTTGTTCCTGACTTGGTTTTTTGTTTTTTCCATATAAAGATATAATTGGTAATCCTGTTTTAACATCTTTATGATTACTTACATGTTCACCTGCATCAGCCTTGCCCCTGAACCCATGCTCAGGTGCAAAAACTTTGATAATGTTAATATCCAAGGCCAATAGCGAATCCACAAGATGTACAAATCCATTTCCATTTTTCCTTTCAATAACAGTAGTTTGATTGGCTACAATAGCAATTTTTTTTCCTTTTAACAGGGGGATATATTTTTCCGTTTGTTCAGCAGCTGTTATAATTTTTTCGGAGTCAATGTTTTGCGTGTAGGATGAGCATGATATTAAAAGAAAAAGTACAACCAACCAATTAGATACTAAAAAGAAATATGTACTTTTGGGTCTTACCATGAATTAAAAATTTGAACTACGAAGTTTTTATAGCGAAAAGGATAATTGCCTCTAAGAAACACAAAAATAGTGTTTCCTCCCCTATAATAAAAATTTCTATTTTGGCGATAGCCATTGGAATCATTGTGATGCTTTTTTCATTGGCAACCGG
>DAOUPU010000191.1 GCA_030625995.1 Flavobacteriaceae bacterium | reverse complement strand
TAATTGCAAATATTTTTGAACGAGTTACTGAAGATACTTTGTTTTGTGCGACTCCTTTCAGTTTAATATTTAAACCTTTTTTAATTATAATGTCTGTTGACATAATTTGCTTTTACTTAAATTTGTGTTTTCACTATTTTTCAATAAAATAGAGGAAAATCCTATTTATCTTAACAGTGTGCAAATTTAATAATTAATATTTTATAGTTTATCATATATTTAACTTTTATTTACATTTATAATGATCTCAATTAAAAAAATATTTAACACAAATTACTTACTATCAACAATATAATATGTTTCTATTAAAAAATTACACTTTTTTACTTTTGTTCTGTTCATTTTTAGTTCTCCCTCTAAATGCACAAAATGCCATAACAATTGTTCCTCCCCTGAATATCAAGGCAATTGTACTTAAACCGGTAAGGCCAAATACCTTTGCCCCTATCATAAAATTAGGAGAAAGTCTGGAACTTTCGTTTGACGATATCAATGCAGAACAAAGAACCTATACTTATAAAATTGAACATTGCGATTATAATTGGCATGTTTCTAACATCTTGTCAACGCAATACATGACTGGTTATGCCCAAGACAGGATCCGGACCTTTGAGAATTCATTCAACACCCTGCAATCCTATACGCATTATACTTTAAAAATACCCAACAAAACCAATCGTATAAAAATTAGCGGAAATTATTTAATTTCCATATTAGACGAGTATAATAATGTAATTTTTTCGAGACGTTTTATTATATACCAACCCAAGGTGGTAGTAGGTGTCACAGCACATAGAAGTCGGGATATTTCTTTTATCAACGAAAAACACAATGTTGAATTCGTGATAAACCACCCAGATCTGTTACTGAATAATCCCAATGAAGAAATAAAGGTAGCAGTATACCAAAACGGCGATTGGAACTCTGTTCTAAATAATATTAGACCAAAATATATCAGAGGTTCCCAATTAATATACAATTATGTTGATGAGATATCCTATTGGGCCGGAAATGAATTTCTCTATTTTGACACCAAAGAAATTAGAAATGCTACAAACAACATTGCTAAGACCAGATTGAATAATATTTTTAACACTTTTTTATTCATTGATGAAGCACGAGGAAAAAAACCTTATTCATTTTATCCTGATATTAACGGGAACTTTGTTTTACGTACAATCGATGCAGAAGATACTGCCTTGGAAGGGGATTATTCCTTTCTCCATTTTCTTTATCGATATGATCAAAATTTTAATGGAGATGATATTTATATCTATGGTGCATTTAATGATTGGCAGATCACCGCAGAAAATAAAATGGTCTATAATGATCAAACAAACCTATATGAAGCGAGAATAATGTTGAAGCAAGGTTTTTACAACTACACTTATGTATCGGTCAATAACCAAGGGCAACTTGATAAACACACCTTAGAAGGCTCCATGTACCAAACAGAAAATGAATATTCCGTTATAGTATACTATAGAACATATGGCGAGCTATATGATCAAGTCATTGGATTTGGAACTACTACTTCCACAAGACTAGTGAATTAAGTCTAATATTTTATCTTCTATCACCAAATATTCTTAGTAAGAAGAGAAATAAATTAATAAAATCAAGATACAGCGTCAAAGCTCCCATAATAGCAATCTTTTCCATGCTCTCCCCATTTTTAAAGCCATTTGCTCCAATTTCTTTCAGTTTTTGAGTATCATAGGCAGTTAGACCAACAAAAATCGCTACTCCCAAATAAGTAATGATCCAGCCCATCATATTATTTTGAAAGAACATGTTTACAATAGAAGCAATAATAATGCCTATCAAACCCATCATGGCCAAATTGCCAATCTTTGTCAAGTCGTTTTTAGTATAATATCCGTATAAACTCATTACACCAAACGTTCCCGCAGTAATGTAAAAAGTTGATGCAATTGAAGAGGTGGTGTAGATCATAAAAATTACCGACATGGTCAAGCCATTCAAAGCAGCATATAACAAAAACACCATAATAGCGGTATTTTGGCTAATTCTTTGAATAGCTCTGGATAGATAGACTACCAATAGTAATTCACCTATGATCAATCCATAAAATATAAATTTGGAAGTAAATATTAAATTCTTGATCTGTTCAGATGTTGCTGCATAATATGCCACTAAACCTGTGATAAACAGAGCCAATGCCATCCAGTTGTACACTCTTGTTAAATATATAGTTATATTGTTCTTAACTCCTAATCCTTGCTGTTGATGCGTAGTAACTTTGCTTTCCATCTATCTCGATTATTATTATTACAAATATTAATTCGGCAAAAATAAAAAAAATTAGCTAATTAGAATTCTTTTTTTTAATTTAAACTCCGTTATATATAAACACCTTCTTCATGAAAATTACATCTGTATTGAGTTTCTTTTTAATGTTGAATTGTTCCATTCACTCTACTTTCTCTCAGATCAGAAACGCTCCGCTTACTGCTAAAGATATTGAATCTGCCTCAGAAAATTATCAACGTTATTGTGCTCTTTGTCATGGAACTGAACGTGAAGGGAATACCGCAGATTTTGCACCATCTCTTCGTTCAAAATCACTAATGTCAACAATGCCTTTGAATTTCTTAGCCAGCTCTATTGGATTTGGCCGGCCAAACACACCTATGGCTGCCTATTTGAAAGATATGGGAGGTCCTTTAAGCATGAAAGAAATATTTAATATAGCGAGCTGGTTAAAATATGAATCGGGTCATCAGACAATTGCAATTAAAGAAGAAGATATATCAGGAGATCTGGATGAAGGTTTAAAGATCTATTTAAAAGAATGCTCTGAATGTCATGGGATAAAAGGGGAAGGTGTCACCGCACCGGCAATTGCAAATCCGGCATTTTTAGCTTTTGCTACTGATGCTTATATTAAATATGCAATAATAAATGGACGTGAGGACACCAAAATGGAGGCCTTTAAAAATACACTGACGGAAGCACAAATGAACGATCTTACATCTTATATAAGAAGTTTAACTGCCGGATGGAGTCCGGAGCCTAAAAAACTAGCACCTTATCCCAATCCCGAGAACTATGTTCTTAATCCGAAAGGAAAAAATCCAAAGTTCAATTTAAGAGAGAAGAGGTATGTGCCAATGAAAGAAGTTTTGGATGCATTGCAATCTAAAAAACGATTGATTATTCTCGATACCCGAACAACTTCCGAATGGCAAAATGCACATTTACCCGGAGCAATACCAATTCCATATTATATCTCAGAAGAGGAGATTACCAAGGGACTGCCAAATGATAAAACTTGGATCATCGCCTATTGTTCTTGTCCACATGCTGCTTCAGATAAGATAATTAATATGTTACGCAAAAAAGGATACAAAAATACAGCAGTTATTGACGAAGGATTTTTTAAATGGGTCAATGACGGTTACCCTATTATTGCAGGTCAGGCCCAAGATCCTGCATCCAAATAATATTTGTCAAAAATCTTTCTTTTTTAATTTCACATTAATTCTCCATACAGGCAGAACTATCCATAAAATCATTGCAGCAAAAGAAATAATCAATCCAAGATTGGTTCCGAAAAACTTTTTAAATACCGCACCGGTATATCCTAATAAGGCCGAAATATCCAATTTTAATAATATCAAAATTCTAGAAAGATCAATCGGATTGAACATGGTCGCCAGCAATGAGAACTTGTCGAGTGGGTATTCATTGAACATTACCAATGAGATCAAAAACAGACCGTCATAGATTACAGCCAGGAAAAGCCACATTAAAATTGCATATCCAAAACCTTTAATTTTATTAACATTTGATAAAGCAATATTAAAGGCTAAAGCGACAAAAATAAAATTCAATAAAGAGCCAACGACCAGCAATAGAACAAAATCAAAAATTGCAGTTGACATGAACAAACCATACAACAAAAAAGGAATCCCTAAACCTAGTGTTAAACTTAGTGTAAGTGAAATGGAGATTCCGAGGAACTGCCCCATGAATATCTTACTCCTTTTAATGGGTTGTGCCAACAGCAGCTCAGTAAATTCTTTAGAATTATAATAGTACATCACTCCAAAAATGGTCCCTATTAATGGTGTAAGAACAATAATTATATTTAGCAAAGTGATTATGGCTTTGTTTATGTCATTATTTAAAAATAACAATACAAAACCCAAGGCCATATAAAAAGCGAAGTATACATAACTCCATCTGCTACGCATTAAATCGTAAAAACTATATTTTAATATCTTAAACATTATCTTTTTTCATTAAATGAGCAATGGCATGTTCTAAATCCGGTTGATTGGTTTGTGATTTTAAATTCTTAGCACTTCCCTTAAAATAAATCTCGCCATCTAGTAAAAATACTATTTCATCTGCAACCTCTTCAACAAAACTCATAATGTGGGTTGTGATCAAAATAGTTTTCCCTTTTGACTTTTCTTTTTGAATAATATCTTTTAGACGAATTAAGGATATTGGATCTAATCCTGTAGTGGGTTCATCTAAAATAATTAACTCGCTGTCAAACATAAAAGTTAAAACTATATTTACTTTTTGCTTGGTCCCTCCTGATAGATTTCCCAATTTCTTATCCAAAAATGACTCTAAAGAAAAAAGTTTTATCAGATCTTTATCATTTGATTCTTTTGGTCTCAAATTTTTAACCATGGCAATCAACTCTTTCACTGTAAGATTGGCAGGGAAATTCGCAATTTGAGGCAGATAATTAATTTTGTTTCGATATTCCCATTTTTTTAAAACGGATTGATCATTTATCTTAATATCGCCAGAATTAGGAATTACCATCCCTAAAATGCTCTTTATCAAGGTAGTTTTACCGGATCCATTAGGTCCTAAAATAGCAAATATTCCACCGGAATTGATCTCTAGGTCCAAGCCATCCAAGACGATCAATTTCCCAAACTTCTTATGTAATTGACTAATTTGTATCATTAACTGCT
>DAOUPU010000153.1 GCA_030625995.1 Flavobacteriaceae bacterium | reverse complement strand
GAAATTTTTAAGGTGAGATTGCTAAAGTACCCATTTGGTTTTACAGGAACGATCTCTTGAGCATTACCAATTATTGGGCTTATTATCAATAAGATTATAAGTGCGATTTTTTTCACTCGTTTAAATATTTTTATCATAGACAGATGTCTATGGTTTAGAATTTTTGAAGGTAATAACTATTTGTTACATATTCTCCTTGTAAATTCTCAATTTCCATCATTATTTTACCCTTCCGATTTTGTCAAAAGGAATGGGTTGAAACCCTGTTGGCAGCTCTATTTGATCATATTGAATTTCAATTTTGTTGTCTTTACTTAAAAGATACTTTTTGTCGATATCAATTCTATTATCTTCAAAATAAACCAAAGGTTCTGTTTCTTTGTTAACCAATTCCACCCAATTTTCTCCCGAGCTAAGATTGTTAATTATTCTGTTTCCTAAGGGAAGTTCGGGATGATCTTTTGGTATTCCGGCAAGGCCTGGATAATGTTCATTATATGGAGGATCATTTGGCCTGATAGCTTCCAATCGTTCAAAAAGAGTATTGTTAGATCCGTCGAAATAATATTTGGCCCAACCAATTCCTCTGGAGTCCACATGGATTGCCGGAGCTCCATCAATAAATATATTATTTTCCACGAGATTTTCTCTTCCACCCCCAATCATAGCTGACCGACCGGCTTTATAAAAAACATTCCCAAAAATCGTTGCGCCACTGGACCAGTCGTCCAAATAGATCGCCATGACTTCGTTCCAACCTTCTTGTCCTTCAACACCATGCAGATGGTGAAAATAATTGTAACGAATAATACTGCCTCGTTGCGACCAATCCCGACCATTATAAAAGGCTCCGGCATCTCCTGTTTCCATACAAACCTGATAGACTTCATTGTATTCCATTAAATGCTCATTTCCCCAGAAGAAAACAGCTGTATGGGGTAGGTCATGAATAAGGTTATGCTGTATAATATTTCCCACACCATACATAAATATTCCTGCACGATAGGTCCGTACCCATCGGGAACAATCATAAATATTATTATTTATTGCAAAATTATTTCCCCGTTCTAAGGTAGCTCTATCTCCGCCACCCAGAATTATACCACCTTCACCTGTGGTATGAATTTCACAATTGATCACACCATTATTACTCCCTGCATTACCGTTGTATAAAGTATTTTTATAGATAATCCCCCCAAGATCAGGTTCTAATTTTCCAATACTAACTGCAACTGTTCCCATATTACGTAAAATGCAAGAATCAATAATATTGGAGTTCCCTCCAATTATTTCAATACCAGCGCCGGAAGTATATTCAAAAATCAAGTCCTTAAAAGATATATTGCTCAGGTTTTTTATTTGGATCAAAGGGTCTTGTAGTAAAGAGATAATAATTTTTGCCTTATCTATATCAGAAGGAGGCCAAAAATAAAGAATTCCCGATTCTCTGTCTAAATACCATTCTCCGGGTGTGTCCAGTTCTTCTAAAAGATTTAATGCGTAAAAACGTTTGCCTTTCGTAAATGGATAATTACTGTAAGGAAGTTCTGTTATTATTGTTTTTTGAGATAGATCTATTTTGGCTACTTTCACATAAGAATCTGACCAATCGTATTTCCAATAACCATGAAGCCATAGATCAGGGGCATTGATCCATTTTTGCGGCCTGTCTCCTGCATAGGAAAATCCCTTTCCGTTTAAACTTTCGGGTACATCTTTGATGGTTGACCAGTCATTGTTTGGCCAACGTGCCAGGGTCATTGGCTTTTCATTAAAGTATAATTCAAGGCCAGAAGCCTGAATATGTCTTCCAAAACCTCTGGCGGACAGATTTCCATAGTTTGTGATTCCTTTTGCTTTCAGATCGATCATAAGAATATCTTTTCGAAATTCGGCATCAATTTTCTCGACTATTTTTGATCTTGGATCCAAAGGAACAAATCCCCTAATTTCTCTGCCACCAATAATATGCGCCTTTTCTCCCGAAAAAGAGGTAATCAGGATTGGCGTATTTTCAGGTATATCTCCATTTTCTAAAATAAATGTTTTCTCGAGAGAATAATATCCTTCACGTAGATAAATAGTGATCGACTCACCCTTGTTTTTTTTAATTGCAAGTTTTGCTCTCTCCAAAGTGGCAAAGGGGAGGTTCTTAGTACCATTATTATCATCATTCCCATCAGGTGAAATATAGAATACTTTTTCTTTCTCTTTTATTTTATTGGAAGAACATATATTACCCAAATCTGAAACTTTTGGATTTGAATAGACTGACATTTCAAAACTGAATATGGGCACTGAAATGAGTAAAATACAAGTTATTGAGAATGATATAATAATTCTTTTCATTATTTAAATTTTTGGTTTCCTTTAAGAATTGAAATAATCAAATTGTCAACAGATCATTTTTGTCAAATTTGTCTTAATTTGACAATTGTAAAAAAGCCAATAGATCGGCCATTTCTTGCTGTGTCATATTTTCTTCCATCCCTTCAAACATCAGGGAAATCCCCATGGAAGTGAGGCTTTCAATGTTGGTTTTCTTTATTGTTTTGGTTGATCCCCCCATCATTCGTAACCCAATTTCTTCATCTGTTTCTTTGAAAATCAATCCTAAATAGATACTTCCATCTTTAGCGATTAATTTATAGCTCAAATAGTTGGTATCCACCCCTGCATTGGGATCTAAAATATCATGAAGTAACTGTTCTTTACTCTTTCTGCTTATTTCGGTCAACCCCGGTCCAACCTCTTTACCAATATCGCCAAACACATGACAAATAGCACATACACGTTCAAATACTTTTTTTCCATTTGTTGTATTTCCCTTCAATGTTAGGGATGGCAGCATACTTTCAATAGCATCTTTTCTGGTAATCACTCCTGCATCTGAGAAAAGAGCCTCTGCTCGTTTTCTGATATCTTCATTTTTTGAAAAAAGTAACACTCTTCTCCTTTCAAGATCGAAGTTAAATTCACCCAGAGTCACCTGATCATTTTCCAATGCTGTTAAAAGTAAGTCATGATTGTAAGATTTGTACAGTAATATATTGGTCACTTCTCTACGAGCTTCAGGTCCCAAAGTCTTCCAAAGTTCCAATAGTTTGGGTGCTATTGTTCTTTTGTTTGAGTTTTTTAGTTGAACAAGTGACTCTTTTTGAAGTGCTAAAGGCATTTTATTATCCAGCAATTGATACAATAATTGCTCTCTTTTGTCAAAGTAAACCAATGCAATTAATTGAAGGTATTCCAATCGTTCCTCAGTAGAATTATCTTCATCTAAAATGAATAATGAGGCGTTTTTTAATAAAGCCTGAATTTCTAATGATGCGGGTAATCCTAATACTTGTCTTAATGATCCGGATGCTCTCACTAAGGCAATATCACTTTCTTTTTCGATACTCTTTAAAGCCAATTCGATTTCAGGTATCGTATTTCCGGTTAGTAATGTTATCGTATTATTTGACCAACCCTTAGAAAGTGACTCAATAATTTTTGCACTTGCGAAATTACTAACGTTATATTCACTTAGCCCTTCGATTAATCCAGCAGTTTCCTGTTGATCCGCATTCTTGCCGATTAATTCTGACAGGATCTCAATAACTTGAAAAATACTGTCTTTAGGATTATTATTGTTAGAAAGTAGAATTTGTATAAAATCAAAGGCCTGGCTCCGTGCCGCATTTGAAATGGCTCTTATAGACCAAATATCATTTTCAAAATTTAGTAACTGATAGGTCAGGGCATTGGAGATTATAGCTGTATTATTTCGATAGTTCTCACTCTCTAAAGAACTTAGTGTAAGCGTCGCTTGCCTTCTTACCTTTGCGTCTTCATCTCTGGTCAATTCCAAAATATCCTTCAGTAAGAAAATGTTGTTGTTTAATTTCAATTCTGCAATTTTTAGTGCATTTTCTCTTAAGTCACCGGATGTATCTTTCAAGCCCTTTTGAAGTTGAAGAATCGTTAGTTCATTTAAACCTTCCAGCGACCACATACTATGAAGTCTGGCTAACGGATTTTTGGAGTTCTTAAATTGCTCATTTAGATAAGGAACAGCCTCTATTAGTTTATTGGTTACTATTAGACGTTGTGCAGTTGTTCTCTTCCATTGGTTTTTACTATTGAGAGAGGCAACCAAGGACTGTGGATCTTCAATGGACAAGACAGTCTTTTGTAATCCCCTGTATTCTTTAGGTGTAATACGATAAATCCTTCCTTTATCCTTTCCCGCTTCAAGATCCATATGTACTTCTAATTCGTCTGGTATCCATTCGGGATGTTCAATTACTTCTCTATACATATCAATAATATACAGTGCTCCATTTGGTCCGGTCACCATATTTACCGGCCTGAAAGAACGATCTTTTGAGGCTAAAAACTCAATTTGATCTCTATTTCTGGATGCTTTAAAAGATGATCCGTCTTTTGAAAGCATATCAAGATGGATCAAATTTAAAACGCAGTCTGCCACAAAAATGGACGAATTGAATTCTTGCGAAAAACTTCCACCTCCGTAATAGGTAATGCCACAAGCCCCTGAAAAATAACCGGATTGCTCGGGGTGGTTCACCCTGGTTTCCTGTTCTCCTATCGGGTAGATCCTGGATGTACCTTTTTCTTCATGATCAGAAATATTCACCAAAGCATTTGATGGATTTCCCGGAAGGTTTTCTGTATATCTATCTTCAAAAATAAGCTGAGATATATGTTCCATATTATGGGTCTCGTACATGTGTCCCCATTCATCAAAGGTTATTTTAAACCCTCCGGAAGATTGTCCCACTCTAACAATTTGTTCTTTTTCAAGATTAATGCGCAGATCACCATTCCTAAGATCTAATCTATTATCAGGTTGATTTTCAAAATAGGCTTTACCGGAGTTTCCTCCATTGGCAGCATAAACCCAATTATCCAGTCCGTAAGTAAGGCTATTATAATTATGTTGTAGATTTTCATTGCTGAAACCGCTCATTATTATTTTCCGTTCATCTGCAATACCATCATTATCTGTATCCTTTAACCATAACAAATTGGGTGGCGACGCAACTAAAAACCCATCTAGATATGGCAAAAAGGATGTGGCCACTCCTAAATTATCTGCATAAACATATCTTTTGTCATAAATGCCATCATCATTTGCATCTTTCAACAGTATCAAACGGCTGCCGGCATCTTTCATTGGATAGCCCGGCATTTCCATAACAAAAGCATCACCATTTTCGGTAAACTTCATCTCAATCGGATCAAAGATAAGTGGCTCTGACGCAACCAACTCCATATTGAATTCAGTATTCAAAATAAAACCAGCATGAGTGTCATTGTTTTTTGGGTTGCAAGCATTTATGATAAGCAGTAATGATATGCCAACAAAAAATAGATTCAATCGATTCATTTATATGCAGAGTTTAAAGTGATATTAGGTTAAAATAACTCAATTAATTTGGGTTGTTCTTCATATTTAAATCTAAATTCATTAGATAAAGTATGTTCCTTTTCCATTATTCTTGCAATCCTCTGTACTATTTCTGGATTATCACTTGCAAGATCATTCTGCTCCTCAATATCAACTATCAAATCATATAATTCTATAGGTGAATTAGGGTTTTCATTCATGTTTAAACGTATTCCTTTCCATTTTTCAAGTCGCACTGCTTGTTTTCCATTTTGTTCGTGAAATTCCCAATAGAGATACTCATGAGTTTTTTGTTTTTCTCCCAATAATTCAGGTAAAAAAGATATTCCATCAATATTATCAGGTTTGTCTATATTTGATATATCACAAACTGTAGGTAAAAAGTCCCAAAAGGCAGAAATATGATCAGAGTTG
Source organism: Flavobacteriaceae bacterium (assembly GCA_030625995.1). Lineage (GTDB taxonomy): Bacteria > Bacteroidota > Bacteroidia > Flavobacteriales > Flavobacteriaceae > Lutimonas. Next base: position 368 of record DAOUPU010000153.1, on the reverse strand, counting down.
CTTCCGGCAGATATTTTTTCAGGCCAAACTGCAATCATGGGAACACGAATTCCTCCCTCATACAAATCTCTTTTATACCCTTTTAATTTTCCATTACTATTAAAATAGTCAGGATCTGCTCCACCTTCTTTATGAGGACCATTATCAGATGTGAAAATTATTAATGTGTTCTTCGCGATTCCCAATTCTTTGAGTTTTGCATAAATTTCTCCAACTTGGTCATCTAATATATTGATCATTGCTGCAAAAGCAGCGTGTGGTTCATCTTGACTTCCGTAGCCTCCTTTTTTATATCTTTTTCCTTCATCAGTTCCTTTATATGTTTTTTCAGGTAAGAATTTTCCTCTGAATTTAGCCATATACTTCTC
>DAOUPU010000091.1 GCA_030625995.1 Flavobacteriaceae bacterium | reverse complement strand
AAGTTGAACTAATGGGATGAAATTTATCGTTTTCATATCTATCTTAATTTAGCCAATTCTTCAAATAGTGTTTTCTCTTTATCTGTAAGATCAGTTGGTGTATTTATTTGAAAAGTAATGTATAAATCTCCAAATTGACCTTCTTTTTTGTATACCGGAAAGCCCTTTCCTTTTAGTTTTACCTTGGTTCCATTCTTTGTTTCTGGCTTTACTTTTAGTTTAACTTTTCCGGTAAAAGTGTTTATATTGATTTCGCCGCCGAGTATAGCCTTGTACAGATCAAGATCAACGGTATTATATAAATTATCTCTATCTCTTTTAAAACTCGTATGATTGGCTATTGAAAATTTGATATGCAAATCACCATTTGGTCCTCCATTAACACCTTTTCCACCGTGTCCTTTTATTTTTATTATTTGCCCATTTCTAACACCTGCCGGTATCGTTAAACGGATGTTTTTTCCGTTAACTGTTAAAGTTCTTTTATGGGTTTGATAGACATCTTTTAGATCGAGATGCAATTCTGCATTAAAATCTTGCCCCCTAAATTTTGCAGCTCCCCGTGCACCTCCAAAACCTCCACCGAACATGGAACTAAAAAAATCTGAAAAATCTGATTCTGAATAATTTGAAGAATGCCCCTGATGAGCAGCTCTTTGGTATTGTTGCTGTTTCTGTGCTTTTTCAAATTGTTCAGCATGCTCCCAGTCCTTTCCGTATTTATCGTATTTTTTACGATTTTCCGGATGACTTAAAACTTCATTCGCCTCATTAATTTCTTTAAACTTCTTCTCAGCAATCTTATCGTCAGGATTCAGGTCAGGATGGTATTTTCTAGCTAATTTCCGATATGCTTTTTTAATTTCTTTTTCGGTAGCCTTTTTATCAATTCCCAGTACTTTATAATAATCTATGAAAGTCATTTATTTCGATTTGCTGTTAAACATAGTGAACTTGAGAAACCACTCTCAAATTTACAAATTTATCATTAGCTTCTAGATAAATATATTTCTAAATAATTCTGTAGAACGTGCATTTCAAAGATGTTTTTTTTCTAATGACATCTGAATATCAATGATGATGATGATATACCGTCTCGTGTATAAAAATCCTTTATGATTTTAGCAAAAATGACGTAACATTATCTTCAATACGGTTCAATATATTTGAAGTATCTCCTTTTATGAATCGCTCTCCAGTAATATTTTCGAATAGCTCAATATATCTGTTGGATATTTCCAATATTTTATCATCATTCATTTCAGGAATTACCTGTCCTTCCAATCCCTGAAAACCGTTTTCGATAAGCCATTCTCGCACAAACTCTTTGGATAACTGTTTTTGAGATTCTCCTTTTTCTTGTCTTTCTGTATACCCATCGGCATAAAAGTATCGGGAAGAATCCGGCGTATGAATTTCATCTATTAATACAATTTTTCCATCTCTGGTTTTTCCAAATTCGTATTTGGTATCTACTAAAATAAGTCCTTGCTTGTCTGCTATTTCCGTACCCAGGTCAAAGAGTTTTCTCGTGTAATCTTCTAAAACCAAATAATCTTCTTCTGTAACAATGTTATTGGCCAGTATATCTTCTCTCGAAATATCTTCGTCGTGCAGCCCTCCATCAGCCTTGGTGGAAGGGGTAAGTATGGGTTGAGGAAATTTGTCATTTTCTTTCATTCCTTCCGGCATTGGTACCCCACATAATTCTCTTTTCCCATCGCGATATTCTCTCCAAGCATGTCCGGAAAGATAGCCACGTATAACCATTTCAACTTTAAAAGGAGAACATAACTTTCCAACGGCAACATTAGGATCTGGTGTTGCGATCAACCAATTTGGAACGATATTCTTAGTTTTCTCCATCATCATATAAGCTATTTGATTGAGAATTTGTCCCTTATATGGAATTTGCCTTGGCATGATGACATCAAAGGCTGATAATCTGTCACTTGCAATCATTACCAGCAAGTCATCATTAATATTATATACTTCTCTCACTTTGCCTTTGTAAACATTTTTTTGCCCGGGAAAATTAAAATTGGTGTCGTTTATTGTCTTCATTCTATAAATATATTTAATGTACTCCTAATTATCTTGAATTTTATCATGAATCCCGAGATTCCAATTTTTCATAAGCATTGATAATTTTTTTCACCAATTTATGTCTAATTACATCCTTATCATCCAGCGTTACTCGGGCAATTCCATCAATCCTGTCAAGTGAATGTAAAACTTCTTTCAAACCAGAAATTTGCTTTCTCGGCAAATCTATTTGTCCGGGATCTCCGGTAATAATAAATTTTGCATTCTTACCCATTCTGGTCAAAAACATTTTCATTTGATTGTGCGTTGTGTTCTGTGCTTCATCCAAAATTACAAACGCGCCGTCCAATGTTCTGCCTCTCATAAAAGCCAGAGGTGCTATTTGAACAATTCCTTTCTCAATATATGACTCAAGCTTTTCATAGGGTATCATATCGCGCAGGGCATCATAAAGGGGCTGCATATAAGGATCCAATTTCTCTTTTAAATCACCGGGTAAAAATCCTAAATTTTCTCCGGATTCCACAGCAGGCCTGGTCAATATAATTTTTCTTACCTCCTGATCCTTTAATGCTTTAACCGCCAATGCAACTGCAGTATATGTTTTTCCTGTACCCGCCGGACCAACAGCAAAAAGCATATCATTGGTCCGCATAAGATCCACCATTTTCCGTTGGTTTACTGATAGTGCTTTGATAAGTCGCCCATTTACGCCATGTACCAAAATATCGTTTGACTTTTTTAAATCACTAATTTCGGAATTAGCTGCTAAGATTCGCTCAATACTATTTTCGTCAATTTTGTTATAACGGTGAAAATATTTCGTGAGCATATCAAAACGTTTCTCAAATTCATCTAGTAAAACAGGTTCCCCAAAAATTTTAAGTTGGTTGCCTCGTGCTACAATTTTCAGTTTGGGAAAATGCTTTTTTACCAATTCGATATTGGCATTATGTGTTCCAAAAAAGTCTTTTGGATTTATTTCATTTAGTTCAATTATTCTTTCGTTCAAACGGAAATTATTTAGTTTAAAATATATTTAGTTAGTAGGCGTTTATTTATTTATTTGATTAGATTTGTATCACAAAAGTAGTACATTTAAATATATCCCTAACAGTAAATATTTCATAAATTTGAGTTCATAATTATTGAAATATATTGTATTAAATTCCTTGATTAAAAATATGCCAATTATTACATTAACTACTGATTTTGGTACTAAAGATCACTTTGTTGGCGCAGTTAAGGGGGCTATTTATAATGAGTTAACAGATGTGCGAATCGTTGATATTTCACATCATGTTACGCCTTTCGGAATTACTGAAGCAGCCTATATTCTAAAAAATTCATATCAAAATTTTCCTAACGACACCATTCACATTATCGGTGTAGATTCTGAAATTAGTGTAGAAAACCGACCTATTGCCATTGAGTTGGATAATCAATTCTTTATCTGTTGTGATAATGGCATTATCTCTATGATTACTAATGATATTAATCCTGATAAAATTGTTGAAATTACCATACATAATACCGGGGATAAAAAATTTAGCATTTTAGATGCATTTGTTAGAGTTGCATGTCATATTGCAAGAGGTGGGAAACTCGATGTTGTTGGTAAACAAATAGATGAAATCAAAAAACTGTATGAGATACAGCCATTGGTGAATGCTGAGGAAAATAAAATTGTAGGAAGTGTTATCTATATTGATAATTTTGGTAATGTTATCAGTAATATTTCGGAAAAGACATTTAATAATGTTGGGAAGGGTAGAGAATTCGAAGTAGTTGCAAGAAATTATACGTTCAAAACAATCCACAAAAAATACAATGATATTGTTGATTATTCAATACCTGCGGACAAAAGACAGGATGATGGAAAAAAATTGGCAATTTTTAATTCAGAAAATTTTTTAGAAATTTCTATGTACCGTAGCAATCTTAAAACGGTTGGAGGAGCATCTAGCTTATTAGGACTCGATTATCGAGATAATATAACGGTACGTTTTTTATAAAAATTAGAAGATAAGGTATGTTTGTAAGAATTGTTAAAATGAGTTTTAAACCGGAAAAGATTGAGGAGTTTTTAAATAATTTTGAAGAATCAAAATCAAAGATCAGAAATTTTAAAGGTTGCAGTTTACTGGAACTATATAGAGATAAAACAAATCCCAGTATATTTTTTACCTATAGCTATTGGGATCATGAACGAGATCTGAACAACTACAAAAATTCAATATTATTTAAAGGCGTTTGGGAACAAACAAAAATTTTATTCGACGAAAAACCGGTAGCATGGAGTGTTGAAAAATTGGTAAGTTTGACATAATACATTAAAAAGAATGATTGCAATTTTAAGAAAAGAGTTGAATTTATTTTTTGCATCACCCGTAGGGTATTTAGTAATTTCCGTATTTCTGGTAATCAACGGTTTATTTTTATGGGTATTTAAAGGAGATTTTAATATTTTAAATGCCGGTTTTGCCGATTTGAACAGTTTCTTTTTTGTCACACCATGGTTTTTTATTTTTCTGATTCCCGCAATAACCATGAGAAGTTTTTCCGATGAAATAAGACTAGGTACTATAGAAATATTAAAAACCAAACCAATTAGCAATTGGGAAATAGTTCTTGGTAAATATTTGGGATCATTTATTCTTATCATCCTAGCCTTATTACCAACACTTACCTATGTTTACACCGTAAATCAGCTTGGAAATCCAATAGGCAATTTAGATTTCGGATCAACCTTAGGTTCTTATTTTGGGTTGCTTTTTTTGGCCGGTGCCTTTACTTCCATAGGCTTATTTGCTTCTACATTGTCCAACAATCAAATTGTTTCTTTTATTATTGGGGGTATCTTATGCTTTCTCCTTTTTTATGGATTTGATGCTATGGCAGAGCTAATCAGCTTTGATAATTTTCAGCTGGCAAACTTGGGAATGAATAATCATTTTAAGAGTATTAGCAGAGGTGTTATTGATAGTAATGATATTGTTTATTTTATTAGTGTTTCCTATTTATTTTTATATTTCACTAAACTTAAAATTGATTAAATCGGCATAAACAAATGAAGAGCAAAAAACTCTATATAAAAATACCTTTATTATTGCTTGGGCTGGTTATACTTAATCTCCTGAGCAACACCTATAGCAAAAGAATTGATCTAACCAAGGATAGTAGGTATACTCTGTCCGAAGAAACGATTCAAACAGTTAAAAATATTGAAGACCCTATTGCGGTTAAGGTTTATCTTCAAGGTAATTTTCCTGCTGAATTTAAAAGGATTCAGATAGAAACTAATCAGTTCTTAGAAGAACTGAGTGCAATAAATGATAACATTCATTTTAGATTTGTTGATCCATTAAATTTATCCGATGAATTGATAAAAAAAGGATTACAGCCTAGCCGACTTACAGTTCAGGAAGACGGACAAATGTCGGAAGCTATTATTTTTCCCTGGGCTACGATCATTTATAAGGATAAAGAGGTAAATGTTCCCTTACTAACTAATAGTATTGCATCTTCTCAAGAGCAACAATTGCAAAGATCTATTGAAAGTTTAGAGTACCAATTCGCCAGTGCATTTCATAAAATCACTTCTAATAAGGATAAAAAAATTGCAATTTTAAAAGGTAATGGAGAACTAGATGATATAAAATTATTCAGCTTTCTAAAAAAATTAGGTGAATATTACAAATTGGCGGAGTTCACTTTAGATTCGGTTTCATCAAACCCTCAGAAAACGCTCAAAGATCTGTCTGCATATGATTTATCCATTATAGCCAAACCGTCAGAAAGATTTACGGAAGAAGAAAAGTTTACTATAGATCAGTATATCATGAACGGGGGCAAAACTCTGTGGCTGGTTGATAATGTTTATGCAGAGCTGGACAGCTTAATGTTGAATGGAAGTTCGTTGGCCTTCAACAGAGATTTAAATTTGACCGATCTATTATTTAATTACGGTGTGAGAATAAATTATAATGTTACAAAGGATCTAAACAGTTCATCCATACGATTGGCATCCGGCAATGTTGGAAACCAAACGCAATACAAAGATTTTTTATGGCATTACTACCCTTTAATTCGATCAAATAATGATCATCCTATTTCTAGTAATTTAGATCCAATATTACTAAAGTTTCCAAGCAATATGGACACTTTGCAAAATGGTATAACAAAAACGGTTCTGCTACAAAGTTCCAGCGATACTAAACTCATTGGAACCCCTGCCAACATTTCATTAAACGAGCTAGCAATAAAAGCTAAAAAGGAAGAATTTAATAGTGGAAATCAAATATTTGGAGTTCTTCTCGAGGGGGACTTTAAATCTGCTTATTCAACAAGAGTAAAACCTTTTGAATCTGATACCTACGATCAGATGAGTAAAAATAATAAAATGATCATTATTAGTGATGGCGACATCATTGCAAATGAAGTTTTTAGAGGAGAACCTCTCCCGCTTGACCAAGATAAATGGACGGGTCAACCATTTGGTAACGGTTCGTTTTTATTAAATTCTGTACACTATTTACTAGATGATTCTGGGATCTTGCAACTTCGTTCCAAAAGACTACAAATTCAGTTTTTGGATAAAGAAAGAGCTTTTCAGGAGAAAGTTTTTTGGCAAGTTTTTAATTTAATTTTACCATTATTAATATTGACTTCTTTTGGAATTGTCTTTTACTACACAAGAAAGAGAAAATACAGTTCTTAAAATATTGTTAAAAAAAACACTATAAGATACAGGGTCATCTCAAATTGATGTACCTTTAAAACCTAACTTTTTAAAAATCAAAACTAATGAAAATCAAATTATTTACTTTTCTGTTTGCCATAATGGCAATTTCTATGCAAGCTCAAATTAAAACCCCTGCTCCAAGTCCATCATCAGAAGTTGAACAAGTTGTTGGACTTACCGAAGTAGAAATTGAATACTCTCGCCCATCCATGAGAGGAAGAACTATTTTTGGTGATTTGGTGCCTTTTGGTAAGCTCTGGCGAACCGGAGCAAATGCGAGAACAAAAATAAGTTTTAGTACGGATGTAACCATTGAAGAAAAAGAATTAAAAGAAGGTACTTATGCCTTATTTACTATTCCTTCTGCAACATCCTGGGATATTATCTTTTATACAGATTATGATGGTGGGGGTGCACCTGCAGAATTAGACGAAACGAAAGTAGCCTTAAAGGTTTCTGTAAAATCCAATCCGATGGACTTTAAGATGGAAACATTTACCATAGGATTTGGTGATTTAGCGGATCCGAATTCCGCGATGATGTATATTATGTGGGAACAAACAAGTGTTGGAATTAAAATAGGTGTCCCAACCGATAAAATTACGATGGAAAGCATTGAAAATACAATGGCCGGTCCGTCGAATGGTGATTATTATCAGGCTGCTGTATATTATTTGAATTCTGGAAAAGATTTGAACCAGGCAAAAGAATGGATGGATAAAGTGATTGCGGGAAATGACAATCCTCCTTTCTGGCAGCTTCGTCAACAATCGTTAATTTATGCTGCTTTAGGAGACAAAAAAGGGGCTATAGTAATTGCTAATAAATCACTTGCCGCCTCAGAAAAGGCCGATAATGCAGATTATGTTAAAATGAATAAAGAATCTATTGCAGAGTGGAGTCAGTAATGCATTACACTGAAAATAAGGTTTATTGGATTATTTAATCACCATACTTGGTGAATAGATAATCTCTGTTCTTTAATCTTTAATTTATCAATAATTTTAAATAAAAAACATACAACATGAAAACAAAACTTATATTATTATTTACACTTGTAACTTTTATTACCTGTGGGCAATCGAGTCCTTCCGAAAAAGCAGAAGGGAATATAGATGAGATAAACATTACCATTGAATACAGCTCTCCAAGAGCAAAAGGAAGGACTATCTATGGAGGTCTTGTCCCTTATGGAGAAGTATGGCGTGCCGGAGCAAATAAAAACACAACTATTGAATTTAGTAACGATGTGAAAATTGAAGGTCAAGCTTTAGCCAAAGGTAAATATGGATTTTTTATTATACCTGTAGAAAATGGTAACTGGACAGCAATTTTTAACAAAAAGAATGATGCATGGGGTTCTAATTCCTATTCCGAATCGGATGATGCGTTGCGCCTTTCTGTAGAAGCTTCTTATTTAAAAGAAGGCAAGGAAAATCTTGCATATAAAATTAAGAAAAATGCAATTAAATTTGAATGGGCAGACAAGTCATTTAATATGAAAGTGACTAAGTAGTGTTTGTCCATAATGTCCGATTTCTTCGTTATGCTCGCATTTAAAATTAGTCATTTACAAAAGTAAACTCCTAATCTTAAATGACTTCACAAGCCTCGAACTCGAACATTCTGAACTAAACACTTACTTTATAGACAGACTCTAAGTAATTGTCTGATTAATTTATATTTAAAATCCACAATAATATTGTGGGTTTTTTATTTAGATTCCTGCTTATGCAGGAATGATAATTTTACAGGAACCCCGGGACTGAGCCCCAATAAATTTTTGGGACAGATTAATTTTATGGGGAATAAAAAATAGAAATTTGGTTTTAGAATGTAATAATAATATTATTCATGGTGTTGTATTTGGCATTAAAAGAGAAATTATTTCAATCAAAATATGTGTTTAGTAAGATCGGGTAGTTCCGCAGTGGGTCACAAGGAAATCACCCGACCGCACTTGACACATATGAAGTTTGGAATGAGTTCTCTTTGTAAGCCATGACTTTTTTGTTTCGTTTTTTTGTCACTAAAAAAATGAAAAAACAAGAAGAGGAAAAATAATCAACCTGACTTCTA
>DAOUPU010000001.1 GCA_030625995.1 Flavobacteriaceae bacterium | reverse complement strand
AATGGAAATTAAAATCTATACTTTCTTCCTGATCCTTATTATATTATCTTCTTGCAATAAGAAACAGGAACAATACAAGCAGGTTAGTATTGGAGATATTAAATATGTCGATGGCTATGTAGGTGATGATAAATGTAAAAGCTGTCATGAAAAAGAATATGATTTATGGAAGGGGTCACATCACGACTTAGCAATGCAGGTTGCCAATGACTCTACCATACTTGGTGATTTTAATGATATTAGTGCTTCGATTGACGGAGTGACTTATTTCTTTTCAAAAAAAGATAAGGATTTCTATGTAGACATAAAAGAAATCGACGGATCCGAAAATCGATATAAAATTGACTACACCTTCGGGGTGACACCCTTGCAGCAATACATGGTGGATTTTGACAGAGGCAGAAAACAAGTTCTGAGAGTTACCTGGGATGTAATTGAAAAAAAATGGTACCATCAGTATCCTGGTGATAAAATTGCCGCACATGACTGGTTGCATTGGACCAAAGGTGCTCAAAATTGGAATACAATGTGTGCGGAATGCCATTCGACTAACCTTAAAAAGAATTACTTTGTGGAAAAAGATTCTTTTCACACAACATACTCTTCCATAAACGTCAGTTGTGAAAGTTGTCATGGCCCCGCAGAAAAACATATGAATTGGGCTAGTGTAGACAACCCATCTGGGAATCATTATATGATAGAAGGGAAAATGCAGATGGAACAATTGAATCTCTGTGCGCCGTGCCATGCCAGACGTGCTAAACTTACACAGAATTTAGAACCCGGGGAGTCGTTTGAGGATCAATACATGTTACAACCAATAACCTCCAACTTTTATCATGGAGACGGACAAATAGATGAAGAAGATTATGTTTATGGATCTTTTGTACAAAGTAAAATGTACCATAATAAAATAAAATGTAATGACTGCCATAATGTACACAGTCTAAAATTGAAATTAGATGGAAATACGCTGTGTATGCAATGTCACGTGCCTAAATACAATACCGCAGAACATCACTTTCACGAAAAAGGTACTGAAGGGGCTTCCTGTATCAACTGCCATATGACAGGAAAGGATTATATGGGCAATGATTTTAGAAGAGACCATAGTTTTAGAATTCCCAGACCGGATCAAAGTGTAGCATACAATACACCCAATGCATGTAATGGGTGTCATGATGACAAAAGTGAGGTATGGGCAGCAGACGCTATAATAAAATGGTACGGACCTGAGAGATTAGACCACTTTTCGGATGCCTTGTTAAAAAGCAATAGCGATAATTTAAATTTAAATGATCTTGAAGAATTGGGTAATTTCATCAATGATTTGAAATATCCGGCTATTGCCAGAGCTACAGTGATCGAGAATTTATATTTTTCTTCTAATGAAGAATTAATGGTTTTATTAGAGGCACTAGAAGATCCATCAGCATTGGTTCGTTATAATGCTTTGATAAAATTTAGATCAATGTCTATACAAGATAGGATGTCTATTGCTTTAAAACATATGAATGATACAACGAAATTGGTCAGGATCGGAGCGGCACAACTCGTCGTTGGATTAGATATAGCTTCTCTAAATGAGTCGGATAGATCAATTGTTAGTAATTCACGAGGTGAGTTAGAGGCGATGCTCTATAGCAACGCAGATTTTTCAACCGGTAGAATGCAGTTGGGGGATTATTATTTGCAGAGTAATGATATTAAAACTGCCATTAAACATTATGAGGTAGCTATTAAAAAAGATAGCTTATTGATACCGGTTTATTCTAACTTGGCAACTGCATATAGTATTGATGGTCAGACAGAAAATGCACTTCACACCCTAAACACCTGGATTCAACTGCAGCCTGAAAATGGCCGTCCATATTACCTCAGAGCCTTACTGAACTTTGAATTAAAAGAAAATGAACAAGCTGTAGACGATCTAAAAATGGCGATTAAATTAAACCCAAATGATAGCAGGTCCTTGTATAATTTAGCAACATTTTACTATCAGGAAAAAGATCTTATAAGTGCGGAAAAACAGATCAAAAGAGCATTAAAAATTGAGCCAAACAACAATGATTTTAAATACTTATTGGCATTATCCTACAGAGACCAGGGGAAATTAGAAGCGGCACAATTGATTATAGATGAGTTGAGTAAAGAAACTCAAAACTAATTTATTAGTAAAAATCCACCAATTTATGGGACCGGTAGTTGGCGTTTTGTGTCATTCCCGAGGAATAGGGAATCCATTTATCTATTTTAATAACAGCCGGTGTCAAAGGTACTTGACCCCAACGTCGATTTTTTTTAATCATAACACTCGGGATGCCCTGTGGCTTAATACAATTATTTCTTTTTAGATTTCTGTACTAGTTCAAGTTGTTTTATATCCGCTTTAGCAATAAAAATTCCATAGTTAATAGTTGCAATATTTTTTTCTATTTTCTCAATAGTACCCTTAGCATTACTATCCAATAGTCTTACTTTATCATCTATTTTAAATTGATAATTGGATTTTTCCCGGGCCACTTTTCTAGCGATACTTTTCTTTTTTTCGCTAATTTTTTTAACATTAATAAGTATTTCTTTCTCGATTTCCTGTAGTTTTTCCTGCTTCTTTTTTTCTTCCAGTTTTGCTTTTTTATTTATCTCTTTCGTTTGTCTTTTTGATAAAGGTTTGTTTTGACCTCCGGTGGTTTGTTTGGTTTTGGTTATAACTTTATCCTGCTTTAATTTTTCATTTTTTGACTGTTCAATGGTCACCCATTTAATAAATTCGGAGAGTAATTCCTTTTTATTTTTAGTCTGAAAAAATTTATTCATCAACTCATTGGATTTTCGTCCATAGGAAAGCATTTTTTGATTGGCATCATAAAGCTCCTGGAAGCTATTTAATTTTTCTTGCACTTTTAATTTTTGAGCCAGTAAACTCTCTGCATTTTCCATGGTGTCTGATTTTTCCTTCTCGAGCTTTTCTGTTGTTTGTTGTAATTTATTTCTTTCTTTTTGCAATTTCGCAATTGTTTTATCTAGACGAATTTTCTCCCTGTCTACTTTCTTTTTTGCTTTGTTGATCAATCGAAAGGGAATCCCATTCTTCTGGGCAACCTCAAATGTAAATGAACTACCGGCCTGACCAATGTGTAATTTAAACAAGGGTTCTAAGGATCTTTGATCGAATTGCATGTTTCCATTGGCTACATTTTCCAGCTCACTTGCCAAAACCTTTAAATTTGCATAATGTGTTGTAATAATACCAAAAGCTCCCTTCTCATAAAACTCTTCTAAAAACACCTCCGCTAAGGCACCACCAAGTTCCGGGTCACTACCTGTACCAAATTCATCAATTAAGAAAAGTGTATTTTGATTACATCTTCTTAAAAAATTCCGCATGTTTTTTAATCTGTAACTATATGTACTTAACTGATTTTCAATGGACTGATTATCCCCAATATCTGTAAGAATATTGTCAAAAATGCTAATCTCACTTTTTTCATGTACCGGAATCAGTATACCACTTTGTAACATGATCTGTAATAATCCAATTGTTTTAAGTGTAATGCTTTTACCTCCCGCATTAGGACCTGATATTACTATTATCTTTTGTTGTCCATTAAGTTCTAAGGTTTGAGGAATTGTTTTAATATTTTTCTGATTGTTCTCTTCCAGTAAGATTGGATGATAAGCATCTCTCATGGTTATCTTTTGCTGATCTGTAATTTTTGGCAAACATGCTCCTATATGAGTTGCATATTTAGCCTTAGCACCAAGTACATCTAAATGACAAAGATAATCTTGATATTTTTGCAATAAATATCTTTGAGGTCTGATCTGGTTTGTAAGTTGCTTGAGTATAACGACCATTTCTTCTTTTTCCTCATATTGCAAGTTTTGTAGCTCTCTAGTATATTGTAAAGTGGCTTCGGGTGCTATATAAACAATACTTCCTGTTTTAGAATTGCCAAGAATAGACCCTTTTACTTTTTTTCGATACATCGCTTGGACCGCTAAGACACGTTCATTTTCTACTACAGATTCTCTTATTTCATCCAAATAACCCAATCCTGCATAATGACTAAGCGATTTTATAAAACTAGCGCCTATCTTTCCTCGTATAGAACCAATTTCTCTCCGAATACTTTTCAAATTTGGAGAAGCCTTATCCAGTATTTCCCCATGTGGAGAAATGATCTTTTCAATTTCTGTAATTATAGTTTTAGTGAACTCTATGCTTTCCGATTGAGAGAACAGAGCAGGGTAGTATTCATTAAATTTTTTTAAGAATAGAATTAAATTATTAACATTGGATGAAATTGATGCTATTTTTTGAAACGATGTCCCTTCCAAAAAGCTGTTTTCAATACCTAAAATATTTATTTCATTTGTTATTTCGTCGAAATAATGATTAGGAATTCTATTTTCGCTAACCATAGAGGATAAATATTCATTTACCTGCTTCAACTCACTTTTAAGCTCAAGCGATCTTGTAATCGGCTTTATCTGTAAAACCTTAGTTCTACCGAGATTAGATATACAATATTCACTTATCAGATCTAATACGGACGAAAATTCTAAATCGTTTAAAGTTTTTTGTGATATTATATTTTTCAAAATTGTAATATTGTAAAGAAAACAAAAATAGATAATCCATCTATAAATAGATAATTTAGAGTTAATTAAAAGTAGATTTAAAAAAAAATTAATGGAAGTTACAATTGAAAAAGGATGGAAGAAGGTTTTAAAAGATGAATTTGAAAAACCTTATTTCGAAAGGCTAATCAAATTTATAAAAACAGAGTATAAGCAAAATACTTGCTATCCTAAAGGTGGCGAGATCTTTGCAGCCTTTAATCATTGTTCATTTGATGATGTAAAGGTAGTGATCATTGGACAAGATCCTTATCATGGTTTAAATCAAGCCAACGGACTTTGTTTTTCTGTTCATGATGGAATTTCACACCCACCATCTTTGATCAATATTTTTAAAGAAATCGAGAAAGATCTTAACAAACCTTATCCAAGATCAGGCAATTTAGAGTTCTGGGCAGATCAAGGCGTTCTACTGTTAAATGCAACATTAACTGTTCGAAATGGAATGGCTGGTTCTCATCAAAAACATGGGTGGGAAGAATTTACTGATGCAGTAATAAAAACCATATCAGATAAAAAAGAAAATATCGTGTTCTTACTTTGGGGGGGATTTGCCAAAAAAAAAGGAAATAAGATAAATAATAAGAACCATATTATATTGACTTCCGGTCACCCTTCACCATTAAGTGCCAACAGGGGTTATTGGTTTGGGAACAGACATTTTAGTAAGACCAATGAATATTTAAAAAAGATCGATAGATCTCAAATTGATTGGTAGAATATTTTTGTAGAATAATTAATGAACATTTAAATCTTTAATTAGCTATATTTATTCCAAAATTAACCAACATGATAGATAAACTTTACCCTCATCGTTACCAGATATTTTTATTTACGCTACTTGCTATTTTGTTTGGATCGTTAGTATTTCCGGAAAAAATTTATGACAATATTATTTCACACTACATTTTTTTAGCAAATCTTCTTGCAGGAATTCTATTAATTTCCAAAAGAAAGAAATTAATGTTCTTTTTTATCTTTCTGTTTTTCGTTGATATTCTGGATATTGGCTCAAGATTGGTGGGTTTTGGGGACAGAGAAGTATTCAAGTCCGTTCGAATGGGAGTTTATTTTTTATTTTATGTCGTGGTAACCAGCGCAATAATATTTCAAATTTGGACTGCTAAAAAAGTAAATGAAGTCGTTATTTTAGGAGTGATCAGCGGATATATCTCCTTAGGACTCGTTGGTTTTTTTATTTGTTTCAGTATTGAAATGGTTCACCCGGGATCGTTTCAAGGTTTGTTAACATCATTGAGTAATCCGGAATTAAAAAGTGATTCGATCATGTACTACAGTTATATTACCATGCTTGCAATAGGCTATGGCGATGTTCTTCCAACAACACAGATGGCTCAAAAATCATCTTTTCTAATTGGTTTAATGGGACAATTTTATTTGGTAATTATTACAGCAATAATTGTTGGGAAATATATAAATCAGTCTTCAAATAAATAATCAATTCATTACCTTATTTGCCTTAATTTAATACGTAATTTTGCACTCTAATAAAAAATAAGAGTATGCCATCATTTATAGAATTGGGAGTAGATAAAGATTATCTAAAGGGCTTACAAGAGCTAGGTATTAAATCGCCAACAGAAATTCAAATAAAAACCATTCCTTGCTTATTGGAGTCCAAAACAGATTTCATCGGTTTAGCTCAAACAGGAACGGGCAAAACTGCTGCTTTTGGAATTCCTGTTTTAAAGGGAATCGATCCGGGTAAACCGGTAATTCAGGCACTTATACTGTCTCCCACCAGAGAGTTGGTTCAACAGATTAAAAAACAACTTTTTAAGTTCACAAAATACATCGATGACAAAATTTTTATTGAAGCGGTTTATGGAGGGGAAAAAATAGAGAAGCAAATAAATAACCTTAAAAGGCCAACGCATGTAGTAGTTGCTACACCAGGCAGATTGATCGATATGATAGAAAGAGGAGAGGTGAACTTAAAAAATATAAACACCTTGGTATTGGATGAAGCAGACGAAATGCTTAGTATGGGTTTTAAGTTAGAATTGAATAGAATTCTAAAATATACCAATGGAGCAAGAAATACATGGTTATTTTCAGCAACGATGCCAGAAGAAATTCAAAGTATTATAAAAAAGCATATGTCACCAAAGGCAATTAGGATAGAGGTAAATAAAAATGCTTTGGTTAATGAGAACATTAGCCATCGATTTATTAAGACTACGGTGAAAGAAAAATTTGATGTTTTGGTGCAATTATTGGAAGGCAGGGAAGAGGAAAGAGGTATCGTATTTTGCAGAACCAAAGCCGGCACTCAAAGTTTAACAGAAAAATTAAAAGAAGAAGGCTTTTCTGTAGGTGCTCTAGAAGGAGATATGCAACAAAAAGAGCGAGATAAAGTAATGCGTGCGTTCAAGAATGAAAGTCTGCAAATATTGGTTTCCACTGACGTTTCAGCTCGTGGAATAGATGTACATAACTTGGGCTATGTAATTCATCATCAATTACCTGAAAAATTGGAATACTATACACACAGAAGTGGTAGAACAGCCAGAGCGGGTAAAACGGGACTCTCATTTGCTTTGATTATATCCAGTGAAGTTGAAAGATTGCGTGAAATACAGAGACAATTAAATATTGAAATTAAAGAAATAAAAATTTAAATAAGTTCTGTCAATGAATTACTTAAAGTATTTTTTCAGTTTTTTTCTAGTCATTTTATTATCAACAGCTTCAAGAGCTCAAACAGATATATCGAGGGATAGCTTAGCGGTTCATCAAGTAATTATTACAATGTTTGATGGCATGAGAGAAGGGGATAGCGCAAAGGTGAGTAGTGTTTTTAGAAAAGATGTACGCATGTTTACCGCCTATAGAAAAGATACAGGTGAACCTGTATTACATGAAGGAAAATTATCCAAATTTTTAATTGCAATAGGTACGGCTCATGATGAGATTTGGGATGAAAAAATATATAATACCACTATTCAAATTGATGGTGATATAGCACAGGTTTGGACAGATTATTCATTTTATCTTGGCGAAACTTTTAGCCATTGTGGGATAGATGCCTTCCAATTAGTGAGGAAAAATAACAAATGGCGCATTATTAATCTAATGGATACAAGAAGAAAAGAAGATTGTACTGAATAATTAGAGGAGTTCGTCAAGTATGTTCGTCTTCTTTAATGACGGTATTTAATAACCAATATTTTTTGATAAAAATTTCTAGAAAACAAAAAATCCCGATTCAGACGGGATTTTTTTGAAGGATCTATATCGTTCTAAAAACAATACTTATTCTCAGCGATCACTTTGGAAGCAATTATTTTTCTGAGTTGAATTGCATTAGGGTTGTTTGTGTATTTGGTAAATCGTTTTAAACCCATTAACATCATTCGTTCTTCATCGCCATCGGCAAAATAAACAATAGCTTCTTTTCCTTTTTCAGTAATTTTGTTGACAGCCTGATACAAACATAATTTAGCCATGGCAATTTGTCCTTCAGCTTCCTTTTCTGTTGTCATCGTGGCAACTTTTTCTGCTTTGAGAATTGCACTTTCTGCCATATAAATTTCAATCATAACTTCTGCTGCGGCTAATACCAATTGTTGGTGATTTTCCAACTCCATCCCATAGGTTTGTACAGCTTTACCTGAGATCATCAGGAATACTTTTTTTAATTTAGAGATCATTTCTTTTTCTTCCGATAGTAATTCAGAAAAATCAGGAATATCAAATGATGGGATAGCCATCAGGCTATTTCCAACCTCAGTGGCTGGTGTAAGTAGATCTATGCTTCCTGTCATAGCCTTTTTAAGCAACATTCCAACAGTTAACATTCTATTTATCTCATTAGTTCCCTCATATATTCTTGTAATTCGAGCGTCTCTCCACGCAGATTCCATAGGAGTATCTTTGGAGAAGCCCATTCCTCCAAATATTTGAATTCCTTCATCCGATACAAATTGAGAAGTTTCCGAGGCATATACCTTAAGGATTGCGGCCTCAATGGCATATTCACTATAGGCCTCTAATTTTGCTGCTTCCTCTGATTCCCCCTTTTTCTTTAAAGCATCAATGTAATTTTGAATGTCCTTTGCCGCTCGATACGAACCCGCATCGCTTGCAAATGTCTTTGTACTCATATCCGCCAATTTAGCCTGTATAGCTCCAAAATTTGAAATGGGAGTTTTGAATTGGATACGCTCGTTAGCGTATTTTACAGATTCTGTAATAATTCTTCTACTGGCATCAAGACAGGCAGCAGCCAATTTAATTCGGCCAACATTCAGTGAATTAAGTGCAATTTTAAATCCTTGTCCTCTTTCGGACAACATATTCTCAACCGGTATTTTTGTGTCGCTAAAAAAAACTTGCCGGGTAGAGGAGGAATGAATTCC
The DNA here is from genome assembly GCA_030625995.1 of Flavobacteriaceae bacterium. Taxonomy (GTDB): domain Bacteria; phylum Bacteroidota; class Bacteroidia; order Flavobacteriales; family Flavobacteriaceae; genus Lutimonas. The sequence goes on along the minus strand of DAOUPU010000001.1, from coordinate 33,342 downwards.
CAGTTTATTTTCTTCTTCTCCAAGAGTTACCCCATTCGGATTCTCTTTATCAAACTCCATAATGAATCCTGTAATATTCTTATCATCTTCTATCCTGGCGAAAACAATGAATATTTCAGCAAAACCAGCGTTTGAGATCCACATTTTCTGACCATTGATCAAATAATGAGTCCCGTCATCGCTCAATTTTGCGGTTGTCTTTCCGGAATTGGCATCACTACCAGCTTCGGGTTCGGTCAAACAATAAGCACCAAATTTTTCACCGGTAGTTAATGAAGGAAGATATTTTTGCTTTTGTTCTTCTGTACCATAAAGAAATATTGGCATGGTTCCAATTCCTGTATGCGCTCCGTATGCTGTAGCCAGCGAACCTGTAGCAGCAGACATATAGTCGGTCACCAACATCGTTGAAACAAATCCCATCCCAATACCACCATATTGTTCTGGTATGGATATTCCTAAGAAGCCCATATCTCCAATTTTACGCATAATTTCTTCCGTCAATGCATAATCCTTATTTTCAAACCTTTCTTTCAGTGGCCAGACCTCTCGATCTATGAATTCTATCACGGCTTCTTTCATCATGATATGTTCCTCTGTAAATTCCTCTGTTATAAAGATGTTTTCTTTTTGCACATCCTCAATCAAAAATTGTCCTCCTTTTATCGTTTTCATGTAATCTTGGTTTTTAAATAGAATTAGAATTGAATATTTGAAGGTTAAATGATCTTTTGAGCTGATAATGTTCTCTAACGATTAAATATTCAAGCCTATATAGAAAGTTTTACTTTATTAAATAATTTTTCATTTATAATATTTCGTATACTCCTGCTGCTCCTTGTCCTGTACCAACACACATGGTAACTATTCCATACTTATTTTTCCTTCGTTTCATTTCATTGAATAATTGAACCGATAATTTAGCACCTGTACATCCCAATGGGTGACCAAGAGATATTGCTCCGCCATTTACATTTACAATATCTTGATTCAGACCTGTTTCCCTTATTACTGCCAATGATTGAGATGCAAAAGCTTCATTCAACTCAATTAGATCTATGTCTTTTAATTGTAATCCTGCCTGTTCTAAAGCTTTTGGTATCGCTTTTACAGGACCAATGCCCATAATTCTTGGTTCTACACCAACAGCACTATAAGAAACCATCCTGGCTATAGGTTCAAGATTTAACTCTTTTACCATTTTTTCACTCATCACCAAAACGAACGCCGCTCCATCACTCATTTGAGAGGAATTACCCGCAGTAACACTTCCGCCTGCGGCAAATACCGGACGTAGTTTCGAGAGTGCTTCTACAGAAGTTCCCCTTCTGGGACCCTCATCAATGGCTACAACATATTCTTTTGTCTGCTTTTTGCCGTTCTTATCTAAAAAGACCTGCTCAACATTAATGGGTGCTATATCGTCTTTAAATATATCATTGTCCAAGGCATTCAAGGACTTTACATGAGACTGGTAGGAAAACTCATCCTGATCTTCTCTGCTAACCTTATATTGGCTTGCCACCGCTTCTGCGGTTAAACCCATTCCCCAATAATAATCTTCATGTCCTTCAATGGAAGATTTGTAATTAGGAACAGGGCGATACCCTCCCATAGGAATATAACTCATACTCTCAACACCACCGGCTATAATACATTCTGCCATTCCCGATTGAATTTTCGCCGTTGCAATTGAAATTGTTTCTAATCCTGATGCACAATATCTGTTTACAGTAACTCCTGCCACTTCATCCGTCTTTAATCCCATTAAAGAAACCAATCGACCCATATTCAATCCCTGTTCTGCTTCGGGCATGGCGTTACCAACGATAACATCATCGATTCTGTTTTTATCGAGTTGTGGAACTTGTTTTAACAAGTACTCAATTGTTTCAGAAGCCATTTCATCCGGGCGTTTGAATCTAAAAACTCCTCTGGGTGCTTTTCCAACTGCAGTTCTAAATCCTTTTACTATATATGCTGTTTTCATTGTTTATTGTATTTTGAAGTTTGTATTGAGAAGTGAGATATCTCATAACTTTCTTCAGGATTTTATTTTTTATTCTATCGATTTTAAAATGTTTTTTAATTGAAATATTCTTCCAACTCATTTTTCGCAAGTCAATACTATCTTCTCAATTCTCTTTTCTAAAGAAACCTTAGTTTCTCAAAGGTTTACCCGTTTTCAAGGTATGCTCAATTCTCTCTAATGTTTTTCTTTCAGTTAATAAAGATAAAATTGCTTCACGCTCAAGATCAAGTAAGTATTGCTCCGAAACTTCTGTGGGTTCGGATAAATTTCCTCCTGCCATCACATAGCCTAGTTTATTAGCTATTTTTTTGTCGTGTTCAGATGCAAATCTTCCTTTTTGCAAACTGTCTGTACCAACTAAAAACATACCTAACGCTTGTTGTCCCAATACTTTTACTTTTTGCTTTGCGGGTCTGGTATATCCATCCTCCAACATTTCAATTGCGTATCTCTTCGCAGTGGCTATTTGCCTGTCTGCGTTTACAACCACAATATCTTTTCCTTTTTGATAATACCCTAAATCAAAGGCTTCGTGGGCAGAGGTTGCCACCTTGGCCATAGCAATATTTATAAAGGCATCTCTTAGTCTGTTTAATTTTACATCATCCTTTACCCATAGGTCGGAAACTCTTTTGGTCATTTCTTTAGTTCCGGCCCCGGCAGGAATAATACCAACTCCAAATTCAACAAGGCCAGTATATGTTTCTGCAGCAGCCACTACTTTATCTACGTGCATACTCATTTCGCAAGCTCCACCAAATGTCATTCCACGGGGAGTCAACAAAGTTGGTACCGATGAATATCGCAATCGCATTACTGTATCCTGGAATAATTTGGTAGCCATGGCCAATTCGTCATATTCTTGCTCAATTGCCAACATAAACGCCATTGCGAGATTTGCTCCTACTGAAAAATTAGCTGCCTGATTACCTAAAATAACAGCTTCGTATTCTTGCTCGGCGAGATCAATACCTTTATTGATAGCCTGTAAAACGCCACCACCGATTGTATTCATTTTAGATTGAAATTCGACGTTCAACACACCATCGCCCAGATGTTGTATGGCAGCATCCTGATTTGACCAAATAGTTTTGGCTTCACGAATATTATCTAAAATAATAAAAGCGTCTTGCCCCGGAATTTTTACATATGTTTTTGAAGGAATATCGTAATAGTATTTAGCTCCATCTTTTACGGTATAAAATGAAGTATTACCATTATCAAGCATTTCAGTCACCCAATTGTTCGGAGAATATCCTTCTGCTTTCATCAATTCAATTCCGGCTTCTAATCCTATTGCATCCCATATTTGAAAGGGCCCGTGTTCCCAACCAAAACCTGCTTTCATGGCATCATCAATTCTATATAATTCATCAGAAATTTCAGGAATCCGATTCGTTGCATATTGAAACATCGCCGTGAATGTTTTTCTGTAAAAATCACCGGCTTTATCTTTTCCTTTTACTAGTACTTTAAACCGATCAATAACTTTATTAATAGATTTTGTCATTCCCAGTGTGGAGAAGGATACTTTTTTTGCAGGGCGGTATTCAAATGTTTCAAGGTCCAATCCGAAAATTTGCTTTTTTCCTTTGTCATCCACTATTTTCTTATAGAAGCCTTGGTTTGTCTTAGACCCTAACCATTTGTTTTCCATCATTTTGTTAACAAAATCAGGAATTGCAAATGTATCGTGCATTTCATCGTCCGGAGCATTTTGAGCAACGCCATTTGATGTGTGTACCAAAGTATCCAAACCAACAACATCAACTGTTCTAAAAGTTGCGGATTTAGGTCGTCCGATTACAGGGCCGGTTAATTTATCCACTTCTTCAATGGTTAAGCCCATATCCTTTACAACATGCAACAAACTCATTATTCCGAAAATTCCGATTCTATTTCCAATAAATGCTGGTGTATCTTTGGCTAGCACAGAAGTTTTACCCAAATATTTCTCGCCATAAATCATTAAGAAATCAGTAATTTCTTGATCACATTTTGGACCAGGAATAACTTCAAATAATTTTAAATACCTAGGGGGATTAAAAAAATGAGTGACAGCAAAGTGTTTTTGAAAATCCTCGCTTCGGCCTTCGTTCATATACTTAATTGGAATTCCAGATGTATTAGAAGTGATGAGTGTCCCATTTTTCCTGTACTTCTCGATCTTTTCAAAAACTTGTTTCTTAATGTCCAATCTTTCAACGACTACCTCAATAATCCAATCTACCTCACTAATGCGATGCAGATCATCTTCCAAATTACCGGTAGTTATTCTGCTGGCAAATTTTTGATCGTATATCGGTGAAGGTTTTGATTTTAGTGTTGCCTTCAGGCTTTCATTAACTATTCTGTTTCTAACACTTTTATCTTCTAAACTTAGACCATTTGTTAATTCTTTATCATCTAACTCATTAGGGATGATATCTAATAGTAATACTTCAACTCCAATATTTGCAAAGTGACATGCAATACCTGACCCCATTATACCTGAACCAATTACCGCTACCTTATGGATTCGTCGTTTCATAATTAAAATTTCTTGTTATTCGTTCTTAAAAATTGCTTTCTGATTGATAAGCCTATTCACAGTCTCCGTAACTTCAAAAAAATGATTAATTTTTTCTTCCGAAATAATTTCTCTGATAGCCTTGTTGAATTGATTTACGCTTGATTTAGAAACTTCGCGTTTTTCAATTCCTAATTTCGTTAATTTTATATATACACTTCTGCCATCATCCGGGTTTCTCTCTCTGTATATAAAACCTCGTTCTTCCATATTTTTTAGTATTCTGGAAAGACTCGTAGCTTCCATACCCATGGAAGGTCCCAGAGAAGTTGATGGTGTGCCATTTTCATATTCGATATTAAGTAACACCATGGCCACTGCCATTGTTATGTCATGTTTAGAGGCCTGCTCATTATAGATCTTTGCAATAGCCTGCCAGGTTGCTCGAAGAACATGGTCAATTGATTTAGCCTTTTCCATTTCACAAATATAATAAAATTATTATGCGTGCATAGTAAATTTATAAAAAAATTATTTAATACGAATAGATATTTGTATTTTTAAAGCATAAATTAAACTTAAACTACTTTTATACTATGACAGTTCGTGAATTGATAGGAAAAATTACACTTCAAGAAAATGTTAATCCTCTTGGAGAAAATAAAATTCCAAATACCTTTGTTATTCATGTACCTAATCCGCTAGCTACTTACTACACAAGATTTTCTGAAATAAACAGACCCAACTCAATTTTATTTTTAACTAAAAAATCTGTTTCATTTGAGTCAATATTAAGAGCTACAAAGCGAATTAACGAATTAATGGATCTGGAACTTCATGCGGCAAAATGTGAGATGGATATTGGCAGTAGAAAGTATTATGGAATCAGAATAAAAGGAATTCATAGATATTCTCATATTAAAAATATACAGGAAGCTTACAAGAATGAAGGCTTTGATTTTGCAAAGAATGTTAGAATAAATGAGGAAACGGAAGCCTTAGTGAGAGTCAATAAATTTTTTAATCTTAAGCAGGTTACCGATAGGATATATCAATCTCCACAAAATAAAGACAGATTTTATGTCATAATACCAAAGCGTTTGACATGGGATGAATTTAGAGATACAACCTTTAAAATAAAAAATAACATTTCCATAACAAACTTTGATATTGCTAAAGGTATTTTATACGAAAATGACGGTATCACTGATATGCTCAGAATTATCAAACCAAATATTACCCTGGAGATGGTTAAAGAGATTGAGCAAAAATATTTAGAAGAACTTCTTTAGGAAATAGCAAATATATATGAGAATCCAATTTATATTTGTATTTTATTAAATTCCTATGAAAAATTTGTTAGAAGCCGAAAATGTGGTTAAGGTATTTGGTCAATTTAAGGCTTTGGACAATGTATCAATTCAAGTTCCCAAAGAGAGCATTTTTGGTCTTCTTGGACCAAATGGTGCGGGAAAAACTACTCTTTTGAGGATAATAAATCAAATTACTTTGCCGGATAGCGGACTTGTCCTCTTCAATGGAAAGAAGCTGGAGCCTAATGATGTTCATCATATAGGTTATTTGCCTGAAGAGAGAGGATTGTATAAACGCATGAAAGTGGGCGAACAAGCGATGTATCTGGCTCAGCTTAAAGGATTGTCGAAAACCGAGGCAAAAAAGCGTATAAACTATTGGTTTGATAAATTTGAGATAGGAGCATGGTGGAATAAAAAAGTGGAGGAGCTTTCTAAAGGTATGGCCCAAAAGTTACAATTTATCATTACCGTTTTACATGAACCTAAATTACTGATTTTTGACGAACCTTTTTCAGGGTTCGATCCTATTAACGCTAATTTAATAAAAGATGAAATATTAAATTTAAAAGAAAAAGGTGCTACAATTATATTTTCAACCCACCGAATGGAGTCTGTGGAGGAGTTATGTGAGCATATTGCCTTGCTGGACAAAGCAAACAAGGTTTTGGAAGGAAAATTAGTTGATATAAAGAAACAATTTAAAACTAATACATATGAGGTCGGGCTCAGTATTAAGAATAAAAGTAAATTATTGAAAGACCTTAAGGCAAGATTTGTGATAACTCCAGCAAATTTCAAGTCTTTGGAAGATGATTTAAAATTGAATATCAAATTACAAAGCAATGAGTCATCGACCGACTTGATTAAATATTTAAATTCTAAAGCAGATATCAATCACTATTTAGAGGTAATTCCAAGTGTCAGTGATATTTTTATCCAAGCCGTTAATCAGAATGAATAAACTTATACTCATTATAAAACGAGAGTTTATAGCAAAAGTCAGAAATAAAACTTTTATCATCATGACTTTGTTAAGCCCGCTATTGATGATTGGTATGATAGCTTTGGTTGCTTTTTTGACAAAAAGTAGTTTAGAAAAGAAAAGTACCATAGCATATGTAGATGAATCGGGATATTTTTTGGAAAATGATCTGAAAGATAGTAATACAATCCATTTTGAAAATTTGACATCCATTGGATTGGTTCAGGCAAAAGTAATTGTTAGTGAATCGACACAGGAAGGATTGTTATTTTTTCCAAGAAATGAGAATATCGATGAAGTAGCGAAAAATATTCAATTTTTCTCGACTGATTCTCCAGGAATAGTAACGATTTCTGAATTGGAATCAATTATTGCAAAGAAGTTGCAAAATGAAAAAATGCTTCAATTGAATGTTGATATACAAATGCTCGAAAAAACAAAAGTAAATGTGGATATCAATCTATCTAATTTCAGTGGTGAAAAGTCTTCTAAACTTATCAACGGAATAAAAATTGGTTTGGGAATGGGAGCGGGATATATGATAATGCTTTTTATTATTGTTTATGGTGCTATGGTTATGAGAAGTGTAATTGAAGAAAAAACAAGTAGAATTATTGAAGTGATCATTTCATCTGTCAGGCCTTTTCAACTGATGTTGGGTAAGATATTTGGTATGGCAGCAGCGGGACTCACCCAATTTTTTATATGGGGAGTTTTATTATTTATTGGGTTGATAATTAGTTCTTTTGTTTTTGGCATTGATCTTTCCGGAAATTTAAAAACGGCACAAATACCGGCAGAACAGATGGAGGTACTAACTCAAGGTAAAGGCCAATTTATTTTGTTAGAAATAATGAATTTGCCCTTGTTCAGCATGTTTATTCTATTCATCATGTATTTTTTATGCGGCTATTTGTTATATAGCTCTATCTATGCATCTATCGGAGCAGCAGTTGATAACGAGACGGATTCACAACAATTTATGCTCCCGGTTCTTATGCCACTGATGATTGCTGTTTATGTTGGATTTGCCACGGTAATAAATGATCCACATGGTACTATTGCCACTGTATTTTCGATGATCCCCTTTACTTCTCCAATAGTAATGCTGATGAGAATACCTTTTGGAGTACCCTGGTGGCAAATTTTAATTTCTTTATTAATTTTGTTCATCACTTTCTTAGGAGTTGTTTGGATTGCAGCAAAAATATATAGAGTTGGTATCCTGATGTATGGAAAAAAAGTAAATTACAGGGAAATTTACAAATGGCTAAAATATTAATTAATAACACCCTTATCTTGAGGAATATATAAAGCATGAGTAAAATATTAGTAATAGAAGATGAGGCGGCAATTCGCCGCGTTCTTGTAAAAATCATCAAAGAAGAAAATAGTAGTTATCAAATCGAAGAAGCTGAAGATGGTTGTTCTGGATTTGATATGATCCAAAAAGAAGATTTTGATTTAGTTCTTTGCGATATAAAGATGCCAAAAATGGATGGTGTAGAAGTCCTTAGCAAAACTCAAAAAATCAAACCTGAAATTCCTTTTATTATGATATCGGGTCATGGCGAATTGGAAACGGCAGTTGAAACGATGCGAATCGGGGCATTTGATTATATCTCTAAACCACCGGACTTAAACAGGTTGCTTAACGCTATTAGAAATGCTTTGGATAAAAAACAATTGGTTGTTGAGAACAAAAAATTGAGAAGAATTGTCAATAAAAATTATGAAATGATAGGGGAGAGTGAGGCTATTTCAAATATTAAAAACATAATAGAAAAAGTAGCTCCTACGGACGCAAGAGTATTGATTACAGGTGATAATGGCACAGGAAAGGAATTAGTTGCGCATTGGATTCATCAAAAAAGCAACAGATCAAAAAGACCGATGATTGAAGTTAATTGTGCTGCTATTCCATCAGAGTTAATTGAGAGTGAGTTATTTGGACATGTAAAAGGCTCGTTTACGGGTGCAAATAAAGATAGAGCAGGAAAATTTGAAGCAGCAAATGGCGGAGTTATTTTTTTGGACGAAATTGGAGACATGAGCTTATCCGCTCAGGCTAAAGTGTTAAGAGCTTTGCAAGAAAATAAAATCAGCAGGGTAGGGAGTGATAAAGATATTAAGGTGGATGTCAGAGTATTAGCTGCAACAAATAAGAATTTAATGAAGGAGATCAGCGAAGGTAAATTTAGGGAAGATCTATATCACAGGCTGGCGGTTATAATAATTCATGTTCCATCTTTGAGTGAAAGAAATGATGATATACCTATATTAATAAATTATTTTGTAGATAAAATTTCTGAGGAACAAGGAACTACACCGAAAAAATTCAGCACAAAAGCAATAGCACTCTTACAAAAATATAACTGGTCGGGTAACATACGTGAATTAAGAAATGTGGTAGAACGCTTGTTGATTCTTGGAGAGGATGAGATTAGTGCAAATGATGTGATTTTATTTGCCAGAAAATAATTTAACAGCAGATCAGAGCTCAATTATCTCTTAACAAGAAAATTTCCTTATAATAAGGTTGGTCCATGACATACTCAATATCTTATAAATTTCAATTGGATTGATTTTTAGTTTTGTTTTTTCGAAACTCGGAAAGTAGTTTCCTATTGAATTCATTTTCAGCGCTATATAGTTTTAATATTTTATTTGAAGATAAAACGTTTTTTAATCGATCATAAAATTTCTTTTTTAATTTAACAATTTCTTCTTCTGCATTGAGCAAAATGCTAACATATTCATGCGCCTCTCCCTCACTCAAAGTATCTATTCCACCACTTTCTTTGATCTTTCTTTTGATATCTCTTGTATCAATCACTTTTAATTGGTAGAACTGTTTTCCGAATTCATTATACAACGGCCAAAATTTTTCTGCTTCAGTTGGGCTCAGATCCAATTGTTGCGTGATATAAGCGATTTTATATGCCCTGAAATTTTCATGTTTATCTCTGTTTTGCTGCGCTGTTAAATTATTTAGTCCAGACAATAAGATCAGAATGAATAATGTTAATTTTTTCATTGCTTAGTTTTCTATTATTAAATTCTCAATATTTTCTTCATTCAAATAGTTCAATATTTCATCTTCCGTATAATTAACTTCTCCGATAAGATAAATATCATCAAAAGTTTCTGATATTTCATAACTGCTAAATGAAATAAGCTCTTCATCCATCCAACTTTCAATTTCAGAAATTTCAATTGTTTCGATGTCAAACCGTTTATCGTCTGAGTTTAAAATCTTTAAACTAAAAAAAATAAGCAGTGATGCCGCAATGGAATAAGTCAAAACTTTGAGATACTTATTCGTGATTAGATTAATTATTTTTTCAGGTTTCTTTTTGTTTACATTGGCTAATATATTGTGATCAATATTTTCAAAATAATTATCCGGTGTGTTAAAGCCGGTTGACCTGCTAACTTTCATATTTAATCGGAGTAATATTGATTCTTCAACATGATCAAAATAATCTTCTGGGGCAATAAGCCCGGATTTTATACTATTTTTATTTTCCTGTAAATTTGATTCAAATTGAACAAAATAATTTTTGGGTGTAGAAAATCCTGTACCTCCATCTTTCAATTTATTCAATATGTCTTTTTTATTTTGTTTCATTCAATACAAATTTTTCTATTTTTTTTCTGGCATGATAATACGATGCCTTTAATGCCCCTACTGATGTCTCCAAAATGTCAGATATGTCCGTATACTTCATATTGTCAAAATATTTCATATTAAAAATGATTCTCTGTTTTTGAGGTAACGTAGCTAAGGCCTTTTGTAATTTTAATTGTATTTCATCGCCATCAAAATATTCATCTGCATATAAATTCTCAACCAGTTTATTTTGAAGTTCTACGCTGTTCATAGTATTCAATTTTGAATTTCTGTTCAGATGGGTTATTGCTTCATTAGTGGCTATTCTGTACATCCAGGAAAATATCTTGCTCTTACCATTAAAGCCATCTATATTTTTAAAAACCTTTATGAAGGTATTCTGTAAAACATCATCGGCATCATCATGTACTATAACGATCTTGCGAATATGCCAATATAACCGTTCCTTATATAGGGATATTAACTCGCGAAAAGCCTTTTCTTGAGTTGCTTTATTCTTTAGCTGTTCAATAAAGGTTAATTCCTGTAATTCCAACTTTTTTAATTTTAGGACTACTAAATTAGTAAAAGGTTTAAAAATAGTGCAGATAAATGTTTTTTTGCTCTAAAGGGTCAATTTCTAAAACCTCATTGCAAATTTTACATTTAAAATTCTACCACTAAGGTAGTTAGGGATAGCTACGTATTGATTTGATGAGATATCCTTAACCCAGGTATTCGTTATTGAATTTTGAACATCAAACATGTTATATAACTCCAAACCAACAGAAAAATCTTTGAACACTTCTTGCCATTTCTTTTTGGGTGGATTTTGACTATCGACAATTACATAAGAAATTCCAATATCCGATCTGAAATAATCCTTCAATCGATTTTGGTACAGGTATGGGTCTGCATAGGAGGGAGATCCTCCTGGAACACCGGTATTATATACAAGATTCAAATACATTTTTAATTGAGGAATTTTAGGCACATAATCCTGAAAAAGAATTGCAAATTTTAACCGTTGGTCTGTTGGGCGCGAGATATATCCTCTGTTATCAATATTCTCTTTAGTAACTAAATAACCCACACTAAGCCAAGATTCGGTGCCAGGAACAAATTCACCGTTTAACCTGAAATCGATCCCGGTAGCATAAGCAATGGCATTGTTTCTCGCTCGATACCTTATTTTAACATTATCTATAGTAAATGGATTTACATCGTTAAGTTTTTTATAATACGCTTGGGCTACAATTTTGAAGGGTCTGTCCCACATCTGTAAGGTATAATCATAACCTATAACGATGTTCAATGATTTTTGAGCTTTCACCTCGGGATGAACAACTCCCAAAGAATCTCTCATTTCCCTATAGAATGCCGGTTGCTGATAATACCCGGCCGAGACTCTAAAAAACGTTTCATTTTTCCAATTTGGTTTTATGGTGAATTTTCCTCGAGGGCTTAACAAAAACTGACTCTCTGATTTTATTCCAACAGGAGCAACGTTCCAATACTGTGCTCTAAGCCCTATATTAAACCAAACAATATTCTCTTTAATTGAAGTTTTTTTGCTCCATTGGCCATATCCTGAAATTCTATTTGTGATAACATTATTGATAGCGCGAACATTGATATATGGAATAATTGCTCCCGTATAAGGAGAATAGGGCTCATCGTTCTTTGGTTGAAGATATGGAGGTCTCAGGGAAAAACCCGCGGAATCGATAACCTGCCATTCAATAATACGATCTTTGAACTGCTCATATTGGTACTTTATTCCAAATTCAACAAGATTGGTATTTTTTCTGACTGTTCCTTTGACGGAAGCATTGACTATTTTTGCATTTAGATTATTTCTAGCATGATCCAATTGTGTCCCGATCGACTGGACAAAATCGATATCACCAAAATTCTCTGAACCTAAATCCGTATTTACTTCCCCAATTCCATAAAATGCTAAAATGTCAAAATACTCTTGTTCATGCGTATTATATGCTGAAGTTGTGAAATTTAGCGTAAAATTGTCATTTACGCTATAAATACCTGTTAGAGCGCCAAAAAGTGTTTCATATTCATCTTCTTCCTTACCTCTGTAATTTACAACAAGGGCTTGAGGATTGATTACGCCTCCAAAATTAGTTTGTCTCGAAATGGGTGTATAGTTGTATTTGTTAAGAGAGTATAAACCCAAAAAATCAAGTGTAAATCGATCACTGATAGTATAGGACAAATATCCTTGAACATCAGTGTAGTTAGGGTTAAAGTTAGCATTGACATCCGAATTGTTAAAGATCAAACTGGTATTACTATACCTGGCACCTAAAATACCTTTTAGTTTTTGATTATTTGTGGCCCCACCTAAAGTTACTGAAGCTCCAAGTAAACTTGCTTCCAAAGCAACGCTAAACTCCTGAGGTTTTTTGTAGGTTATATCTAAAACAGAAGACAATTTATCACCGTATTTGGCAGAGAAACCACCAGCCGAAAAGTCGATATTTTGAGTTAAGTTTGGATTTATGAAACTTAATCCTTCCTGTGCTGCAGACCTTACCAAGAAAGGCCTATAGACCTCAATGCCGTTTACATAAACTAAATTCTCTTCAAAACTCCCACCTCTCACATTGTACTGAGAACTCAGTTCATTATTAAAATTAACACCTGGCAAAGTTCTTAAGACGTTTTCTACACCACCAGTAATGCTGGGGAGATCTTTTACAATTTCGGCTTCTATTTTTACAATACCTTCAACCTCTTCTTTCTCATCTTTTATAATCACTTCATCAATTTCCTCCCTTTTTACTTGTAGTTTAGGAGAAAACTCCAGGGTTTTTCCTTTCTGAGTCCGAACTCTTCTACTATATGTTTTAAAAGAAATATGACTAAATTTAATTTCAATGGTATTACCTCCGGGAACTTGCATCGAATATTCTCCTTTGGCATTTGTTGATGTCCCATAACTGCCATGTGTAACGGCAACATTTTCTATTGGATTACCCTGATTGTCAAAAACTTTTCCTTTAATCGTTGCTTCTTGTGATAAAACATTGGTCGTGATCAATAATAAGAGAAAAAGAAAAATTAAATTTGCTTTCAACGATATGTTTTTTAATTCTTTCTGCTAAATGAAGTAGTAAATGTAGTTGAATTATTGACATTATCTGTAACAATTATCTTTAAAGTATGATAATAGCCAGTTAGTTTTTTATCTTCAAAATCATAGCTCAGTGTCCTCAATTTAGGGGCATATTCCATCAAAACCCATTTGCCATCAATTTCACCTCTATAAGATTTTATACCGGAACCTGTGTCGGAGATACGCACTTTCAAATACCTTTTTTTACCTAGAGCCTGATTGTTTTTAAAATTATAATGATATACTTTAGGTCTTTCTAAATCAGATGATAAGGTGTATTTTCCTAAACTTTTTATAGAAGTATACATTTTGCCATCCTTGTGACGGGAACCAACGTAATACAGCTTACCGTGCTTATTAATTCTTGCAATGTACATTTTATCGATCTCATCAGTTGAATATTTAGAGATATCAAACGAAATTCTGAAATAATTATGAACGGGAACTGAGCGACTGTGTAAATTTGCAACACCATTGACGAAAGAATAATTAAAATAAAAATCTTCGTAAAAAATATTTTTCGGAAAGGTTACCGTTACAATGCTATCCGTAATTTTATTAGCCAAATTTGCTTTAAAATAATAGGGTGTTTTAATTATTGATTCAGACAAGGCTATGCTGTCTTTTTTTCCCTGAACAGGAATAGTAAGATTCGTTACATTCCCGCTAAAATCTTTCGTTGTGATTTCAACTTTATAATCCAAACTATCTCCTACATGTAAAAAGCCTTTATTAACGATTGTCTTATATAAGTTAAGTTTTTTTGAAGGTAACTCAATGAAACATTTTTGAACTCGTTGGTTTAAATTAATAAATCTTTCATAATCAATATATGTGTTGATATATCTCGATTCACTAAATGAAAATTTATCGGCAGTAAACTGAAATATTTTTGTGCCATTCACACGCATTGTCAAATCATATAAACCATTTCTATTTATTGCACCATCCATTCTGTCAAAAGCGTTGATCCCAATTCCAATATCGCCATATGCATAGATGGTATTGGATAATAAATCGCCATTACTAAGCCTTTTTAAATTAAGGTTTACTATTTTATTGGATTGGTTTACTTGAGAAGAATCATTTTTTGAATAGGCAAAAGCCGTTTGTATGGTTGGTTTTTTATGATCGGGAATATTGATTCCAAAGAGCATTGGGTTTAATATATTCGATTTAACATCCCTAATTTCATAATGCAAATGCGGACCGCCAGAACTTCCTGAATTTCCACTCAAGGCAACAACATCACCTTGAGATACCTCTAGCTCACCGGCTTTGGGATATAATCTAACTTGAAACGATTCTTTTTCATATTGTTTTTTCTTTACATATGCTTCGATCTCAGGAGAAAATTTTGTTAAATGCCCATATACAGTTGTATAACCATTCGGATGCGTTATATATAGTGCTTTTCCATATCCCCAATGCGACACATTAATTCTTGAGACATACCCATTTGCCGAGGAGATCACATTTAATCCACTTTGTCCCTGCGTTTTAATGTCAAAACCAGAATGAAAATGATTAGAACGCAATTCTCCGAAAGAACCAGACAACACCAATGGTATTTCTAATGGATTTACAAAGTAGTCAGTAGGATAATCGCCTTGTGAAAAAACAAAACCAAAGGGCATTAAAAGTAAAAATAACAGGAATTTATTTAGCATAATTTTGCTAAATTAATAATTAGAAATGACACAAAAAAATAGATTTTTAAACCACTATATTACAGCAGAATGGCTCCGATATTCTTTTAAAATCACAAAATAGTTGTTTAATTGTTTCATCTGTCTTAAATTTGTTGAAATTGTTTGATTCTTTGAATTGATGAATAACTTATTTCAATTAGTAGATTTACTGGATAAAAAGTTGAATAAATTGTTGGATAAATACAATAATTTACAACTTAAAAATGCACAGTTGATCGAACAAAAAGAAAAATTGGAAGAAGAATTATTAAAACAACATCAATTAATTGGTGATCTGGAAAGTAAACATGAATCATTAAAAGTTGCAAATGCAATTGTAGGCAGCAAAGAAGATAAACATTTAGCGAAACTCAAAATAAATACGTTAATTCGTGAAATTGATAAGTGTATTGTTCATTTGAGCAATTAAATAGAGAATGAACGAAAAAATTAGAATCAAAATAACCATCGGGAATAGAGTTTATCCATTGACGATAAAAGGGGAAGATGAAGAAGAAGGTATTAGAACAGCAGTTGATAAAATTAACAAGCTGATAAAAAAATTTGAGGAAAATTATGCGGTTAGAGATAAACAGGATGTTTTAGCAATGTGCGCACTTCATTTTGCATCACAGCATGAGGTACAAAATATTTATAATGAGTCGGATGCCGAAAAAGTTGAAAATAAATTAAGAGAAATTAATAAAGTATTAGATTCTCAAATATAAAAGTTCTTAAAAATAAAACAATTACTGCCTACATTAGTTATTTGTTTAATAAACTCAACACTATTGATTTAAAAAGGATGAGTTATTATTGTAAAAGCGAGCCTATATAAACCTGGGATACTTGATCAATAATGTAGTCCTAAACCTGTTTCAGGGAGTTTACAAAACCATAACCGATGTAGGCTTTTTATATATATAAATATGGATGCAACAACAATATCAATAGGAATCATTGCTTTAGTTATTGGATTTTTAATGGCCAAAGTTTTAGAAAAGAAGAAAGCTTCTTCGACATTGAAAAATGTTAAAAAACAAGCTTCAACAGTCCTAAAGGAAGCAAATATTGAAGCCGAAGGAATTAAAAAAGATAAAATATTACAGGCCAAAGAAAAATTTATTGAATTAAAATCAGAGCATGAAAAAGTAATTTTTTCACGCGATAAAAAAGTAATTGAATCAGAAAAAAGAATTCGTGAAAAAGAATCTCGAGTTAGTCAGGAGCTGGATAAGAATAAAAAGATCAATAAGGGTTTAGAGGATAAAGAAAGGGACTATAATTATAGGTTAAATCATCTGGATAAAAAGCAAAAGGAGGTTGATCGGTTACATAAGAACCAGGTAGTTCAATTAGAAGCTATTTCAGGTTTTTCGGCAAATGATGCAAAAGAAGAGCTGGTAAAATCCTTAAAAGAGGAAGCCAAGAGCGATGCTATGGCGTTTGTACAAAGTTCTCTGGAAGATGCTAAACTAACTGCTCAACAAGAAGCAAAAAAAATCATATTAAATACGATTCAACGTATAGGAGTTGAGCAAACTGTTGATAATTGTGTTTCTGTTTTTAATCTGGAAAACGATGATGTAAAAGGGAGAATTATTGGTAGGGAAGGTAGAAATATTAGAGCCTTGGAATCCACGACAGGAGTTGAAATAATTGTTGATGACACACCGGAAGCAATTATTTTATCTTGTTTTGATCCGGTACGTCGTGAAATAGCTCGATTATCATTACATAAATTGGTTACTGACGGTAGAATACATCCCGCAAGGATTGAAGAAATTGTAGCTAAAACAACCAAAGAAATTAATCAGGAGATCATAGAGGTAGGAAAAAGAGCAGTAATTGATCTGGGAATACATGGCTTACACCCTGAGTTGATAAAAACTGTTGGGAGAATGAAATACAGATCATCATATGGTCAAAATTTGTTACAGCATTCAAGAGAGGTAGCGAATTTATGCTCTATTATGGCAGCAGAGCTCGGCTTAAATCCTAAAATAGCTAAACGCGCTGGATTACTTCATGATATTGGTAAAGTACCCGATACAGATACGGAACTGCCGCATGCCATACTAGGTATGCAATGGTTGGAGAAATTTAGTGAAAAAAGCGATGTTTGTAACGCAGTTGGTGCGCATCATGATGAGATTGAAATGACATCCTTATATGCACCAATTGTTCAAGTGTGCGATGCTATTTCAGGAGCTCGTCCCGGAGCGAGACGTCAAGTAATGGATTCTTATATACAGCGTTTAAAGGAATTGGAGGATGTTGCTTTTGGCTTTAATGGCGTACAAAAGGCATATGCTATTCAAGCTGGAAGGGAATTAAGGGTGATTGTTGAAAGTGATAAAGTTGACGACACAAAAGCAGCGGAGCTGTCGTTTAACATTACTCAAAAAATTCAAAACGACATGACCTATCCCGGTCAGGTTCGGGTAACGGTTATCAGGGAAACCAGGGTGGTTAATATTGCAAAATAAACATTCAATATCATAACACATTTTACTCAGTTTCTGATACCGCATCTTCCATATTGGCTAAAAATTTGGTATAAACATCAGCGCCATCATAGAGCAAAGGAATTGATATGTGCTCATTTTTGTTATGTACACTTTCTGCTTGTTCTCTACTCAGCTTGATAGGTACACTGGCATAACATGGGATTCCTTTTGATCTAAAAATGCCTAGATCATTGATATTTGGTAATAATATTGGTATTACTTCTGCATTCTCATATTTCTCCATAATGGCTTTTTCTAAATGGGTATAAAATAAATTATCTGTAGGAGAGGGTTCTGAACTTGGTGCTATTTCAACAACTTTGACCTTGATATTATCATTTTTCAATCGCTTTTTAATCTCAACTAAAAACTCGTACTCATTGGTTGCTGGCAGCAATCTGCAATCTAAATAAGCACCAATCTTCGAAGGAATTTTGTTAAAGCTCTTATTGTCCGTATAAATATTGGTTAGGGTAACTGTATTAGAAAATAAGGCGAATATTTCCGGTTGTTTTTTTATTCTAGGAGTTAATGCAGCTCTAAAATATTTTGGGTGCTTTAAAACTGCTTTCACTAAACCTTTTTCGTGCTTCCCTATTCCTTTCATAAAACTGACATTCAGATCATTGAATATGATCCTGTTTTTCTTCTTCAATAGATTGTTGAGTGCACTCACCATTTCCTTATTTGCGTATTCCAATGGAGTAACAGAGCCATGACCACTGGTTTTAATTTCTAATTCCAGATCCAACCAAAATGTTCTCTTATGTACCACAGAAATTCCGAATATCAAATTCTTGAAAGTCTTACCCATTAACATTGAAATTTCTCCAAGACCTTCTCCAATGACCGTTGCCGGATTTAATACATCCAAGTAATTATCCACAACGTATGCTGCTCCTCCATCACATTGAGTTTCTTCGCAAGAGACTGAGAGTATAGTTACATTATATTTGGCATTTTCTAAATTTAAAGTTTCCAGAAACTTTAAAACGCCATAAAGGTGCATTATGGCGTTTCCTTTATTGTCAATTGCACCACGGCCATAAATTTCGTTATCAATAATTTTACCTGAATAGGCTTTGAACTCAGAAGTATTCTTTTCAGGTACAACATCAAGATGGTTAAGAAAAATTATATTTGGTTTTTTTGTAGATAAAGGAAATATAGAAGCAGCAAAATTATAATTTCCATTTTCAGATCCAAAATTGGTAATATATAAACCATTTTCTTTACAAACAGCTTTAAAAAAATCGCCAGCCTCTTTTTCATTTTCACTAACAGAGGGTATTTGAATATATTTTTGTAATAAGGTTTCAATATTAATGGTCTTACCATCAAATTTTATCCCATTAATTTTTTGCGAAAAACTTAAAGTTGAAATCAATAAAAAAAGAATCGTAAATTTTTTCATATTTACAGCTAGAATAGGGACATGCAATATAATCAATTAATAAAAAATAAAATTATTTAATGGTTTTTAATATAGAATGTTAGCTTTCATAAATGAATTGTCAAAAGATCATCTTAGAAATCATATTTTTTCGGATATTAGCAAACTTAATAGAAGCAAATGAAACCAAGTATTCCTAAGGGAACCCGAGATTTTTCATCCGTTGAAATTGCACGTCGCAATTATATTTTTAATATTATAAAAGAGGTATTTGAAAATTATGGTTTTCAACCAATTGAAACGCCATCTTTTGAAAATTCATCTACTTTAATGGGTAAATATGGTGAAGAAGGGGATAGATTAATATTTAAAATTCTGAATTCGGGCGATTATCTCAAAAAAGTGGATCCTGCTTTATTAATTGAGAAAAATTCTGTTAAGACTACTTCTAGTATCTCTGAAAAAGCTCTTCGCTATGATCTAACGGTTCCTTTTGCTCGTTATGTTGTACAACACCAGAATGAAATAGTATTTCCATTTAAGAGGTATCAAATTCAGCCGGTATGGAGAGCAGATAGGCCTCAAAAGGGAAGGTTCAGAGAATTTTATCAGTGCGATGCAGATGTTGTTGGTAGTAAAAGCTTATGGCAGGAAGTTGAATTTATTCAAATGTACGATGAAGTTTTTAAAAAATTGGGTTTGGTCGACACTGTGATAAAAATAAACAATCGTAAGATTTTGTCAGGTTTGGCTGAAATAATTGGAGAGAAAGAGAGGATAACTGATTTTACGATAGCCCTGGATAAATTAGATAAAATTGGAGTAGAAGGGGTAAAAAAGGAAATGTTATCAAAGAACATTTCTGAAAAGGCAATTGAAAAAATAAAACCATTATTCAATTTTAAAGGAAATAATTGGGAAAAGATAGATTTGTTAACTCAATTACTGGATAGATCTGAAGAAGGGCTGAAAGGTATTGAAGAAATAAAATTTGTAATTAAATATATTGAAAAATTAGGACTGAAAGGTGCAATATTGGAGTTGGATATAACCCTGGCCAGAGGATTAAATTATTATACAGGCGCTATTTTTGAGGTAGAGGCGAATAATGTTGAAATCGGATCTATTGGAGGTGGTGGTAGATATGATGATCTCACGAGTCAGTTTGGAATGAAAAATATTAGTGGAATTGGAATTTCATTTGGCTTAGACAGAATTTATTTGGTTTTAGAAGAACTTAATTTATTCACTAAAGCAGAAATTTCCAATCCTCAAATTTTATTTCTCAATTTTGGAGAAGCTGAATTGTTCCATTGCATGAGAGCAATTAAAAAAATAAGAGCAATTGGTGTTAAAGCTGAGTTTTATCCGGATAGTGTAAAATTAAAAAAGCAAATGAATTATGCTAATAAAAGGGAAATTCCATTTGTTGCTTTAGTTGGTGAGAAAGAATTAAAAGAAGGCAAGTATACTTTAAAGAACATGTCTACAGGAGAGCAACTTACTTGTAATTTAGAAGAAATAATTCTACTAATAACAGTATAAAATGTAATTAATTCGTATCAATATTGTATTTTTGTGGATTAAAATAATATGATTATGTTTGAAGGAAACAGCGGTAAAGTCAAAGAGATGTTAGAAGAAATAGGAAATGATCACATTACCAATTCGGCAGAAACACCGATTAGAGATAATGCTTTTGAGATGAGTGACAAAGAAAAAATAAAATCAATACAAAATGATGTTTCAAATATTTTGAATACTCTTGGTATGGACCTAACGGATGATAGTCTTAAGGGGACTCCTCATAGGGTTGCTAAGATGTTTGTCAAAGAGATATTTGGAGGTTTGGATCCAAAAAGGAAGCCAAAATTATCTACGTTTGATAACAACTATAATTATGGCGAAATGCTCGTTGAAAAGAATATAACTGTTTATTCAACATGCGAACATCATTTATTGCCAATCGTAGGAAAAGCTCATGTAGCTTATATTTCAAATGGTAAGGTTATTGGTTTGTCCAAAATGAATCGAATAGTCGATTATTACGCCAAAAGACCTCAGGTACAGGAACGATTAACAATGCAAGTGGTTCAAGCCCTACAAGAGGCATTGGGAACTCAAGATATTGCTTGTGTAATTGACGCTAAACATCTTTGCGTCAATTCAAGAGGAATAAGCGATATAGCTAGTAGCACAGTAACTTCAGAGTTTGGTGGGAAGTTCAAAGAAGAAGCTGTAAAAAGAGAGTTTTTGGATTATATTAAAATCGATACAGATTTTGACTAATTACTGAGATTTACTTTTTTTGGAGAATAGTATTGTAAAAAATTGTTTCTTTTGGGATTATTATAAATCATTGCGATTCTTATTGTTAACTTATCTTGACCCTAGATTCCAATGAAAAGCTACCTGGAACTCGGAGTGATGTCGGATTTGAGATGATCTGACTTATATTAATTACAATATCTAAAGTTTTTGTAGAAATTCAAGGGTATCAACACCATCAGCATAATCAGTAAGTTGTGGTTTTTGTGTTTCGCCAAATTTAACCATATTTTCAATTCCCGATTTACCCACTATACATTGAATGGATTCTTTATCCTGTTCCAATTTCATTTTTAATTTGTCAAGATCCTCATAATATTCATAAAACAAAGAGGCTATTGGCGATGCATAACTCGCATCTTCTTTTAACATTATAAATCCATTTTCAATAATTTTAAAATGACTCATAAGATAGACCGCCTTGTTATAATCGTAATTATTTTCATATTTTTTATATTCAATGATATTTTTATATGGGTAAATTGCCTGAAAAAGCAGATCAAAGTTATACCCTCTTGGAACAAATATCTTTGCAACACTTCTACAGCCCAAACCAAAATATCTAAATATATCTTCACCTAGATTTTTTAAATCAATTTGACTCTCTTCTCCCGTAATCACAGCGATAGAGTTTCTGTTTTTCCGAATTATATTCGGGTGTTTTCCAAAATAATATTCAAAATACCTTGCCGTATTATTACTCCCTGTAGCAATAACAGCATTAAATTTTTCTAATTTTTTATCGGTAAATTCTATTTTTTCCTTAAAATCAGGTTCTGTTTTTTCAAGATATTTTGCAATTAAAGGTAAAAAATGCCTGTCATTGGATGATTGTTTCACAATTACCTTATTACCTGATATCAAAACGGATAGAAAGTCGTGAAATCCTACTAACGGAATATTACCGGCCATGATAATTGCAACTTTATTTGCAGGATTGTTTTCTAATTCATAAAATGAAGTCCATTTTTTTAAATCATTGTAATTTAATAATTTACTCCAATTACTAAATGCATATAAAATATTATCTTCGGTAAACCAGCCATTAAATTCTTGTGCTCTTTTGATCTGTGTTTTAAATGCATCAAAAAATAGATCATTATGTAAAACACTATCGTTCTTTACAATCTTTCCAGGTGTAAATTGGCCCAAAAAATCTCCTAGTTTTACAAAAGCTCTTATTCTGTCTTTAAGCAACATTTATTTTATAAATATTAAATTGATATATTATATTTGCTGGCAAATTTAAAGAAAAATAACATGGCAATTATTATTACTGCTGAATGTATTAATTGTGGAGCATGTGAGCCGGAATGTCCTAATACTGCCATTTATGAGGCCGCGGAAGATTGGAAATTTTCTGATGGCACTGAACTGGAAGGAGAGGTTCTCTTCTCAAATGGGTTCAAATATGACGCAAATGCTGATCAAGAGCCGCTTAATGATGAAGTATATTTTATTGTCCCTGATAAGTGCACCGAATGCAAAGGTTTTCATGATGAACCTCAATGTGCTGCCGTTTGCCCTGTCGATTGTTGTATACCGGATGATGAATTTGTGGAGACAGATGATGAATTGCTCGCTAAAAAACGCTTTATGCATAATGAATAAGCTAAATTCAAATAAATTTCTATATTAGCCATCTCAATAAAAATAATTCCTAACTAATGGAAAATCAACCGATTTTTACAAACGACACAATTGTATTTGGATTGCTAATGATAGCTTTGGGCTTTGTATTCTATACATCTTCCAAAGAAAGCGGATTTTGGAATAAATTTTATAAAATAGTCCCTGCCTTATTAATGGCCTATTTAATTCCGGCAATTTTTAATTCGTCTGGATTAATATCCGATGAGCATTCGAATTTATATTTTGTCGCAAGTAGGTATCTTTTGCCGGCATCCCTCGTTTTGATGACCTTAAGTATTGATCTAAAATCAATATTTAATTTGGGCCCTAAGGCATTAATTATGTTTTTTACAGGAACAATAGGGATTATTATTGGTGGACCGATTGCTATATTATTGATTTCAGTATTTTCACCTGAAACAGTTGGCGGGGCAGGGTTCGACGCAACCTGGAGGGGTTTGGCAACGCTTGCAGGTAGCTGGATTGGAGGAGGAGCCAACCAAGCTGCAATGCTTGAAATTTATGAATATAATCCAAAACTTTATGGAGGGATGGTTTTGGTGGATATTGTAGTTGCCAATATTCTAATGGCCGGTTTATTGATGGGAATTGGAAAATCAGAAAAAATTGATAAATGGTTAAAAGCGGATACTTCAGCTATTGAAAGATTAAAAGAAAAAGTTTCGGAATTTGCCGATAGTGTGAGTAGGGTACCATCTTTAACAGATTATATGATAATAGCTGCATTAGCTTTTGGTGTTGTTGGATTTGCACATTTTGGAGCCGATAACATTTCATCTTTCTTAAAATCGAACTTTGAAGCAGTAAGTGATAAATCATCACCTATGTCCTCTTTTGGGTCTCAATTTTTTTGGATGATTACAATAGCAACAGCATTAGGTATTGCCCTGTCATTTACCAAAGCCAAAAATTATGAGGGAGCAGGTGCAAGTAAAATAGGAAGCGTTTTTATATACATTTTAGTTGCTACGATTGGAATGAAAATGGATTTAAGTAAAGTAGTTGATAATCCTGGATTAATATTAATTGGGATCGTATGGATGCTTGTTCATATCATTTTATTAATCGTTGTAGCGAAATTGATAAGAGCACCATATTTCTTCTTGGCTGTAGGAAGTCAGGCAAATGTGGGAGGAGCCGCCTCTGCTCCTGTAGTGGCTGCAGCATTTCATCCGTCACTGGCAACCGTGGGTGTTTTACTCGCTGTTTTTGGATATGTCGTTGGTACTTATGGAGCAATCTTAACCGCCGAGTTAATGAGAATTGTTTCTCCCTAGAGTAGGTTACGGTTTAATAATTATCTTTAATAAATTTAGTGTAACACAGTAGCTATTATATTATTTTTTTAGTGGATATTTGCACCGAAAAAATGAATTTCTTAATAATGAAAAAAGTATTATTTATTGCTCTTGTAATTCTCACCGTTTCTTCATGCAAGAATGATGTAGAAAACACCATGTTTGTAAAAGGAAAAATAAAAGGGCTCAAAAAAGGCACTCTTTATTTGCAGAAACAAGTGGATTCGTTAATACTAGCTGTGGACTCTATATCGGTTAATGGAAGAAATGATTTTTTGTTGGAAGATATAATAGAATCTCCGGAGATATATTATTTAACCTTAAAAAACTCAGATAAAAGAATAATGTTTTTTGGGGAAAAAGACACTATAAAAATCAATTCTGTTTTAGATAAATTTGATATTAAAGCTGAAATTACGGGATCAGAGAACCAAAACATATTGAATGGTTATAACGAGTTGAAAAGAAGATTCAACGATCAAAACTTAGATTTGATAAAAGAAGAACTTGAAGCTAAGAAAGCTGGGAATCAAGATTCTATAAATTTAGTTGAAGAAAAAATGATTGGATTATTAAAAAGAAGATACTTGGTTACGATTAACTATGTTATCAATAATTCAGATTATGAAGTTGCTCCGTACATTGCACTATCAGAAGTTTATGATGCCAATATTACAATGTTGGATACTATCAATAATTCGCTGTCACCAAGCGTAAGTAAGTCGAAATACGGAATTTTATTGCAGGATTATATTGATGAAAGAAAGGCGCAGGTAGAGTAGGAACTACTATGAATTAAAAAAAAGTCAGGATTTAACTTTAATACTCCATTCGTATTCGAACTTAGATACACTTTCATTATCCTCGTTAAAACCTTCCGCAGTCATCATCAAATTTTGTCCTTCACCGGTTTCTATAGTTTGATCTATTGCTTGTTTTACTTTATCACCATCTTTACAAATAAATATAATCCTTCCAGTTGCCTTTTTAGTGAAGGTTCCGCTTTGATTAGTAACCAGCATGGATACGTTTTTACCGCTTTCATCAATTCTTTTCATTACTAATATCCCTGTTACAAGTTCTGACGCCATTCCTTGAACTGCCCAGTATAAAGACTTGAATGGATTTTGATTAATCCACTTATGATGAACTTTTGCAGTTGCTTGTTGACTGGATATCGAAGTTACGCGAACACCTGATACATAGGCTGAAGGTAGCTTAAACATTAAGAAAATATTTAATGATCTCGGTGTAAATTTTCGCATAGAATGGTTTAAAGGATTCGCAATTTACAATTTTTTCATGAATTGGATTTGCTTACCTAAATGTTAAAAAAATGTTAAATATAGTACTTTGTATAGCATAGTATTATCTTTTGTATATATATTTGCATAAGAAAGTATTATACAAATTATATCATGAACAATAAAAAAGAATATAACACAGCATTTTTTTTACACTTATCAGCTTTTTTTGGATATATTTTTCCATTTGGCGGAGTAATAGCTCCTCTGGTTATTTGGGAATTGAAAAAGAATGAGAGTGATTTCATTGATCGATCTGGAAAGGCTTCGGTAAACTTTAATTTGAGTTTTTTATTATACTCATTTATTTTAGGAGTATCGATTTTTCCATTTGCCTTTAATAGCTTCTTTTCTGAACTGCATCACTTCGATTTATTTGGAATAGTAAGTATGGTATCCCTGGTAGGTATATTGGGCATTGTAAGGTTTATCCTAATTATTACTGCTGCGACCAGAGCGAATAACGGTGAAATATATGATTATCCACTAACCATAAAATTTATAAAATAAAATTTAAAATTATGATTTCTATTCTAATTACTATCGTCGTTTTTATTGCAAATAATATTCAATATTATTTGTTTTAAAAGAACTGAAACTAACTCAATGCTTTATTTACATTTAAAAAGAAAAACATGAAGATTGAAAACACAAAAGCACAAATGCGAAAAGGAGTTTTAGAATTTTGCATTCTATCCATTTTACAAAATGGTGATGCTTATACTTCAGAAATTTTATCGCAATTGAAAGATGGAAAACTACTTGTGGTCGAAGGAACCGTTTATCCTTTACTTACAAGATTAAAGAATGCAGGTCTTCTTAACTACCGTTGGGAAGAATCTACCTCCGGACCTCCAAGGAAATATTATGGATTAACGGAAACCGGAATACTTTTCTTGAAGGGGCTTAATAATACCTGGAGTGATCTGGTAGGCGCAGTAACTACAATAACGAAAAATAATACAAACATTAAATCAACAAAAAAATGAATAAGACAATAAACATAAATTTAGGTGGAATCTTTTTTCATATTGATGAGTTAGCTTATCAGAAATTGAAGGATTATTTAAATGCTATTCGTCGTTCATTAAGTGATGATCCCAAGGGTAGAGATGAAATTATTACGGATATAGAATCGAGAATAGGCGAACTTTTATCAGATAAAGTAAAGGATGTTCGTCAGGTGATCAATGAAGCTGATATAGATGAAATAATTGAAGTAATGGGTAAACCCGAAGATTATATGGTTGATGAAGAAGTATTTAGCGATGATAATTATTCTTCTTATGGTAGAACAAAATCTAAAAAATTATATAGGGATGGAGATGACAAATTTTTAGGTGGTGTGTCGTCCGGTCTGGCTCATTATTTCAATATTGACGTAATTTGGGTTCGATTGGCCTGGTTAGTCGCAGCATTTGGATTTGGATTTGGATTTATTCTGTATTTAATTTTATGGATATTGTTACCACAAGCAAATACAACCGCTGAAAAATTAGAAATGGAAGGCGAAGAGGTTAATATTAGCAATATTGAAAGAAAAATCAAGGATGAACTAACGGATGTCACTGAAAGAGTAAAAAGCGGCATAAGTGATGTTAGCGATAAGGTAAAGAACGCCGACTATAAAAAATATAAAGATAAAGCGAAATCCGGATCACAGGATGTGGTAGATACTTTAGGTAAGGTTTTAACAACTTTATTCATGGTAATTGGTAAGTTCATTGGGGTAATTTTAATTATTATTTCAGTGTCAACTGTTTTTGCCTTATTAATTAGTTTGGTTACAGCTGGTTCAATTGACTTTTTTCATGAAGACTGGTATTATCAACAGTTTAATATTATAAACAGTTCCGGTTTACCACTTTGGGGAATTTCTATAATGACATTTATATTAGTTGGAATCCCATTTTTATTTCTCTTTTTATTAGGAATAAGGATTTTATCAAATAATAAAAGATCTGTAGGCAGAGTTACAAAATTATCACTTCTGGGAATATGGCTGGTGGCATTATTGATTTTGATATTTTTTGGTTCCAGACAATTCGTACAGTCTGCCTTTGAAGGATCTGTAATTGAGAAACAAGAATTGGCGTTCATTTCTACCGATACATTGTATATAAAAATATTAGACAATGAAAACTTATCGGGTGAATCCTATCTGAAACATCGTTGGGGCTATAGGCTGGTCTATGATGAGAATAACGTCGAAAAAATATATTCTAATGATATTCGATTCAATATATTTCAAACAGATGCAAATGACCCATATATAAAGATTAATAAAAGATCTAAAGGGAAAAGTAAGATAGCAGCACGTGAAAATGCTGGTAATATTGGTTATAATTTTGTCGAGTCAGGAGAAGATCTATTATTGAATGGCTATTTTTTAACTGAAATTGAAAATAAATTCAGAGATCAAAGATTGAGAATTGATCTATACCTGCCAGTAAATCAAGTGATATACCTTGATAAATCAATGAGGTCCTTTTTATATGATGTGGACAATGTCCAAAACATTTACGACAGAGACATGCCTAAACACTATTATAAAATGACAGAGGATGGCTTGTCCTGTTTAGATTGTGATGAGAGTTGGGATCATAATATTGATGATTCCGGTTCTTTCAAAATGAAAATTGACGAAAAAGGAGTTAATATAAATATTATTTCTGATGACAATGAAAATGCAAAAGTAATTATCGATGAAAATGGTGTAAAAATAACTAGTTCGGGAGATTCAATAAAATAATTAACCAATATTAAAAATAACAATTATGAAAAGTATTATTAAAATTTCAGCAATATTAATTTTATTTCTTTCCACCACTTCCTGCTTTTTCGATGGGGTTAAAGGAAATGGAAACGTTGTTGTCAAAAACAGAAGTATATCCGGCGATTTCGTAAGAATAAAAGCTAGCGCAGGAATTGATGTTTATTTAACAGAAAATGGAGAAACGAGCTTGGTCGTTGAGGCTGATGAAAATTTACATGATTTAATTAAAACAGAGGTTAAAAATGGAACACTTTACATTGGGTCTAAAAAAAATATCTGGTCGGCGAGGGCAAAAAAAGTTCATGTTTCCATTGAAAAGCTCATCGAACTGGAAGTAACCAGTGGTGCAGAGGTAACAACAGAAAACACTTTACATGCAGATGATCTAAAAATTATTGCAACTAGTGGTGCTGAGTTTAATTTACATCTGGACGTCAATAATTTAGATTGCCAAAGTTCAAGTGGCTCTGATGTGAATATTGATGGAAAAGCCAATAATTTTAATGTGAGTTCTTCTAGTGGTAGCGATATTGATGCATATGGTTTAGAAACTTCAAAATGCATAGCCAAAGCTAGTAGTGGTTCGAATATAAAAGTTTACGTAAATAAGTCCTTTGATGGTCATGCCAGTTCTGGTAGTAACATTCATTTTAAAGGAAATCCAGAATTTGTCAATTCCAGTGATAGTTCTGGTGGAAATATTGGAAAATCATAATTATTATAAAGTTAAATAATAAAAAATCACGCCAAGAGCGTGATTTTTTATTTTATCTAATTGTGATTCAGTCTTTGCAATATTTACAATTATCATTGATTTATTAAATTCTCAATCGTTTTCGTTTAATTCTGATTTAAATCATATAAAATAATATTTTTATTATTATTTTTGTGTGCTTTAATAAAAAACATGAAAAAATACATAAAGAAAATTGCGGTAATGACATCTGGAGGCGATTCGCCGGGAATGAATGCCGCAATAAGGTCGGTTATTAGATCTGCTTCTTATTATAAACTGGAAAGCGTAGGTATTTATAGAGGATATCAAGGATTGATCGAAGGAGATATTGTTAAAATGGATGCGAGATCTGTACATCACATTATTCAAAAGGGTGGAACCATTTTAAAAACGGCACGATCTGACGAGTTTAGAACAATCGAAGGAAGAAAGAAAGCATATGATAATTTAGTAAAACATGAAATTGATGCTATGGTTATTATTGGTGGAGATGGTTCTTTTACAGGAGGTATGATATTTAACCAAGAGCATGGTTTTCCCTTAATTGGGATTCCGGGAACAATTGATAATGATATATATGGAACAGATTTTACTATAGGCTATGATACTGCTTTGAATACAGCTGTAGAAGTAATTGACAAGATAAGAGACACTGCAAGTTCTCATAATCGATTATTTTTTGTTGAGGTTATGGGAAGAGATGCTGGATTTATAGCGTTAAATGCAGGCATTGGTGCCGGTGCGGAAGAAATATTGATTCCTGAAGAAAATATGGGACTTGATCGTTTGTTAATGACTTTAGAAAGGAGTAGACGATCTGGTAAAACATCCAGTTTGGTAGTAGTAGCAGAAGGAGATAAAACAGGTGCAAATGTGTTTGAACTTGCTTCTTATGTTGAAGAAAACTTACCTGAATACAGCGTTAGAGTTTCAGTTTTGGGACATATGCAAAGAGGAGGCGCACCAAGTTGTTTTGACAGAGTTTTAGCGAGTAGAATGGGGGTGAAGGCTGTTGAATTACTTATTGATGGAAAAACCAATCTGATGGTTGGGCAGCTCAATAATGTAATGGTAACGACAGAATTGGAAAAAGCGATCAAAGAACACCACAGCATAAGCAAAGAAATATTGAGAGTATCTGATATCATGTCAGTATAATTAAATTGAGTAATAATTATTAAATAAATATAAAAATGATTAAAGTAGGTATTAACG
Source organism: Flavobacteriaceae bacterium (assembly GCA_030625995.1). Classification (GTDB taxonomy): domain Bacteria; phylum Bacteroidota; class Bacteroidia; order Flavobacteriales; family Flavobacteriaceae; genus Lutimonas. The sequence continues at coordinate 2,850 of DAOUPU010000001.1, read as the reverse complement.
GATTTGGAAGGATTGGAAGGTTAGCTTTCAGAATTGCTTCACAAAGAGAAAATGTTCAAGTAGTAGGTATAAATGACTTATTAGGAGCAGATTATTTAGCATATATGTTAAAATATGATTCTGTACATGGAAGATTTGATGGCGATGTTTCTGTAAAAGATGGAAACTTAGTTGTAAATGGTAATGAAATTAGAGTTTCGGCAGAACGCAATCCTGAAGATTTAAAATGGGATGCATTTGGATCTGATTATGTTATTGACGCAACCGGAATTTTCACCTCCAAAGAAAAGGCGGGCTTGCATATAAAAGGTGGTGCAAAAAAAAGTAATTATATCTGCACCTTCTCCTGATGCACCTATGTTTGTCATGGGTGTTAACCATACTGAATTAAAAGCGGATGAAGCTGTATTTTCAAATGCATCCTGTACAACAAACTGCTTAGCACCATTGGCTAAAGTATTGCATGATAATTTTGAAATTACCGATGGATTAATGACTACTATTCATGCTACCACTGCTACTCAAAAAACAGTGGATGGACCTTCAATGAAAGATTGGAGAGGTGGTAGAGCTGCATTGCACAACATTATTCCTTCTTCTACGGGAGCTGCAAAAGCAGTAGGAAAAGTAATTCCTTCACTTAACGGTAAACTAACGGGAATGTCTTTTAGAGTACCTACTATGGATGTATCTGTTGTTGATCTGACAGTTAATATTAAGAAAAGTGCAACTTACGAGGAAGTATGTAAGGCAATGAAAGACGCATCCGAAGGTGAGCTAAAAGGAATTTTAGGTTATACGGAAGAAATGGTAGTTTCACAGGATTTTGTTGGCGAAACTCGCACTTCAGTATTTGATGCTAAAGCAGGTATTGCATTAACCGGTACTTTTATAAAAGTAGTTTCATGGTACGACAATGAGTACGGATATTCATCAAAAATTGTTGACTTATTAGAATATTCAGCTTCTTTATAAAAATAATTTATAATTTTCTAGAACCCGTAACTTCTGTTATGGGTTTTTTTGTGTTTAACAATTAGTAGGTTAACTCATCATAATGAGTGTAAAATTCTAATTTTATTCCCTTTTTAATTTAATACTTTGAGTTTTATTATACAATAACTAAGTAATCCTGTATTTAATTGAAAATAAGCCAATTATTTTTTATAAATTTACGATAGTTATATTTTTGACTACTTACAGGAAATCAATTCAGTAAGGTGCTGAAAAAGAAATATATACGAAATTTAATTTAAATTATAAAAAAAATTATTAACATGGCGCATACAAAAAAAATTAAAGGGGTAATTGCAATATTAACTGGAGGAGGCGACGTTCCTGGTCTTAATCCTGCTATACGGGCAATAACAATCAGAGCAAATCGCGAAGGGTATAAGGTTATTGGTTTGAGACGTGGTTGGGCAGGTATAACAGAACTATTAAGAGATAAAAAGGCAGACAACAGCAATTGTTTCATTACCTTAACCAACGAAATTGTCGACAAAGCAGGCCGAACAGGTGGAACTTTTTTACACTCTTCAAGAACCAGGCCAAGTCATATGCCAAAGGATAAAGTTCCGGATCATTTAAAATCTTCTTATAACAAAGAGATTAATGACCTAACACCTGAAATTATTAAAAATTTAGAATGGTTGGGTATTGACTTTTTAATCCCAATTGGTGGAGATGATACGCTTAGTTATGGAGTACGTCTTTATAAAGAGGGGGTTAAAGTTGTTGCCATTCCAAAAACTATGGATAATGATGTTCCTGGTACAGATTATTGTATCGGATTTAGTACCTGCATTACAAGAACCATTAGCATGACGAATAATTTGCGGACATCAGCGGGTTCACATGAAAGGATATTAGTTATGGAAGTGTTTGGAAGATATGCGGGCTTTACAGCTATGCTACCAACAATGGCAGGTGCTGCAAATAGATGTGTTATTCCGGAATATGAATTTGACATAGAACACCTTACAGAATTGCTAGTTGAGGACAGGAATAATAACCGAAGTAAATACTCTGTAGTACTTGTCTCAGAAGGAACGACCTTTAAAGGTGGCGATATGATATTTTCAAATGCTGAGAAAGACATGTTCGGTCATGCAAAATTAGGTGGGATCGGTGATTTGATCTCGTCTGAAATTAAGAGTCTCTCTTCAAAATTTAATAATGGTAAAACAATTAATGTCATCAATCAAAAACTTGGTTACCTGGTTCGTGGTGGAGACCCGGATGCAATTGATTCTATTGTACCCATGGCTTTTGGAAACCTGGCTCTTGATCTGATCCTTGGAGGATTTTATGGACGGCTTGTGGTATTAAAAAACGGAAGGTATGACGATGTTCCAATTGAGGTTGTAACCAATTCATCAAAAATAGTTAAGGTGGATAAATATTATAATATCAAACGATTAAGACCTCATTATCATAGGTTTGAGATGAAACCTATGTTCTTAATGGCGGCGGACAGCTAATTTCTGAATATGATTTTAAATAGTATAAGCCCAACATTTCGTTGGGCTTTTTTTGACTTTAATACTTATGAACGCCGTCACTTCATTTATTTTATTAAATAGTTATTCTTTATAATCTCGTACTTAAATCTTAACAAGTAATATTTGTATATTTGATATAATGAGAAATGTAAAGATCATTGAGTGCCCTCGTGATGCAATGCAGGGTATTAAAACCCATTTTATTGATACAGATGCCAAAGCAAGATATATTAATGCTTTGCTAAAAGTGGGGTTTGATACCATTGATTTTGGAAGTTTTGTTTCGCCTAAGGCAATTCCACAAATGAGAGATACCGCTTCAGTATTATCAAGACTAGATCTTTCC
>DAOUPU010000048.1 GCA_030625995.1 Flavobacteriaceae bacterium | reverse complement strand
ATCTTCCAGTAAATAACATGTTTCTGTCGCTAATGTAGATGTGTTGGCAAAGGTTCTATTCAAGAACCAATAGGGCAAAGTTGATTTATTGTAAAACGTATCTGTGAACAATTGTGTTTTTCGGAACAACCTTTCAAAATCCTGAGCAATATTATGTGCCACTTCCAGTGAATTTTTAAATCTCTGGCTATATGATCTTCCTGCGTATACGTCATTATAAATACGCAAATTAGGAAAATACCAACTAATTACAAATGAAATTTCCTTACTTTCTCCTGGCTTTAATGCTATTGTTTTACTTAAACCTCCACGTAAACTAATTCCAAAAGTATCTGTTACCGACTCCTTATAATCGTTTTCACTGGGGAACAACATTTCTCTATAAAAATCTTCTTGAGATGTTGCGTTAACTGTATCATCGGTGTCCAAGAGTGTCAAACAAAAATCACCATAATCTCGTTTCTTAGAAAATTCAAAATCTAATCCCGATCCACTTTCATCTATTACAGCTTCACATAGCAGGGATGAAGTCCTCTCGTTGTTTACAATTGTATTTTTCAATTGTACTTCGGTTGCAACACCTGAATAATTTAATACCGGATTTTCTAACCAACCAGATAATTCGCACCTAACTTCTTTATCGCTTGTATTTTTTAGAGTATAATGCATTACTGTTGCAGGGTAACTTGAAGACGAAACTTCTAATGGTATAAATGGTGAAAAAGCCTTTAGTTTTATTTCTACCGGCACATTCTTTTCTTTATAAGTGACTTCCCCAATGGGGTATTGCCCTTTAAAAGTAATATTCTTGAATCCCTTATAATCTAATCTTTTGGACCACTTAGAATTTCCTTGTTGGATTTTAACAGCGAATCCTTGATCAAAAGGATATTCTTGCGTTACGGGTACTATATAATTGCTGCCATCTCTGGCTCTCACTTTTCTTTCATTTAGCTGATGAACTGCACTTATAACACCTTCCTTGGTATCGTTAAAAATATCCCAAAGCCATAATTTACCATCACCTCCAAGATACACTTGCCCGGCACAGATACCACCAACAGGCATTCCAATGTATATCAGATCCTTCCCTGTATATGTCTCCGGAGTTCCTCTTTCAACTAATGACCTCACCCAATCAGGATCTAAATTTTTATCAATTGGTATTTGATAGCCTTTTTGATAAAGCCCGGCACTTAACGGATGGTTAAAATCAATTGTTAAACCAGCAATTCCAAGCCCCATTACTTTTATAAAGTCCCGGCGTTGTACCCTATTATCCTGCTGAATTACAGGCTGTGTGTTTTGTATTGAACAGCAGCAACTTGTATCAGAATTGTCATTTTCCATACAACGTTGATTTTTATTTTCTAAATTATTAGATTGGGTTTTCACAATTACAATTTATTTAATAATTTTCTTATAACCACAAAGGAACACAAAGAAATCACAAAGTACACTGTGAACTCTGTGTAAAACTCAGTGACCTCAGTGGTAAAAAAAGAAAATCACAATGGTCCACAGAGCCTGGTGTAAAGGGCACAATGGTTCTACAAGAAGATCTTATTTTTTATTATCTCCCCATCTCTTCATCTATTAGCCCTCAACGTACAAAATGAGCTATTCCTTATTCTTCTCTCTGTTCTCCAATCTATATTCATCCTGCTCTTTACTATCCTTTAACATATCCTCTACATTATCAATTTTAGGAGAATTTTTTACCGCTTTCCAATCAAATTTTTCATTCAAGGGATCCAGCGCTTTTTGTGGATCAAACATTCCTTTATCTACGTCAACTGCATTGTAAGGCTTGTAATTTGGCTCTGAGGTAAAAAAATCTGACAGATCAGTAGCTCCTGCATCATATTGGTTCAAATATGGCAGACCCAAAATATTCCAAAAGGATTTAAATATACTGCCAAAACTATAATGTACTGAACTGACATAGTCTCTCTTTACCCAGGGAGAAATGACCATTAAAATACTTCGATGTGCATCAATATGGTCCACACCGTTCTGTGCATCATCTTCGGTAATTACGATCAACATATTTTTCCAATAAGGGGTATGGCTCAGGTATTCAACGATTCTTCCTATTGCCAGATCGTTATCGGCCATATAACTTTCCCTAAAAGGATATCCTGCTTCAGGGCGCTCCCCTGCTCCATGATCATTAGGTACAATAACCGTAATCAATTCGGGCATTTTATCTTTACCTGAAATCCACTTCTGATCAAATTCTTTTTTAAACTGGTCTATTCTGAACTGATCCGGGATTGCCGTATTATAGGTTGGATACATTTTTGAAGTCCGATCAAAAAGAGGTTGTGGCATTGGATAATTGATATATTGATGAATGCCGGAGTATTTGTACTCTACTTTATAAAGAGCAGGTTCGAACATAACACTAAACCCAAAATTATAAAAATCAATTTTATTACGTTCCAAATGATCCCACATGGACCCTGCTTCATTATAATCTTCAGGATAAATTGCTCCCGCCGCCCCATTCATAGCGAAAACCCCGGGTGCATTAGAACTTGCCTTGAAGTTTCTATTGCCCCCGTAACTTGCTGCGGTGGCTGTCTCGCACCACTCATTTGGATAGGTGTTGACCAACCACCGATGTCCATCTGCGGAAACATCGGCATCAACATAAAAATTATCGGAAATTGCAAAATGTTTTGCCAGAGCCAAATGGTTGGGCATAACAGTTACATTTGAAACAGAACTTGTTTTATCCTTATTTGTAAAAGAAACATTATTTCCATAACGTGCAAGAGTACTATCTCCAACCCCCTTTTTGATTTGGCCGAATACCTCATCGTAGGTCCTGTTCTCTTTGGATATAAATACAATATGTTTTATCGGGCTTTCTCTTTCGCCGGGATACAATGGTATTGGATTATCTTTTCTGTTATAAAAAAAACTATCTGTTGACCTTCTAAAATTAAAGTTGTTGGTAATCACCTGATTCGTTAAACCTTCTAATTCTTTATCACCCGGAATATCGACTATTTGCACCGTACCTTTCATCAAGGAACCGATATAGCTTCCTTCTGCTCTTCTCTGAAAATTCACTCCCCCATTTGGACCACTTCCATACCCTTTTGCGTTGGCAATGATGAGTTTTTTTCCATCTTTACTTACTTCAATTTTAGATGGAAACCAACCTGTAGGAATATGTCCAAAAACTTTTTGCTTGTCAACATCTATAACAGCCACCGAATTAATCCCGGACTCTGCAACATACAATCTTTTATGATCAGGACCTAAGGCTAAACCAAAGGGAATCACTCCTCTGAATTGTTTTATTCTAGTATCCGGCTTCAATTCAATGGTATTTATTACAGTATCTTTTACCATGGAAATAACTGATATATTATCATTTGTTCCATTACTTACAAATACAAATTCTTCGGTTGCAACCATTGAATTCGGACTGGATCCTCCAACGGCGGGAATACCATCGATCAGGGTTTCAACCAAATGACCTGTTTTAATTTTTGTCTCTACCCTTGGATTTGTTTTATCCTCTACATTAATTGAAAATACTGAAAAAGCTTCTATCGTATTTAATTCTCCAAGTCCTTGAATTGAAATGGTATCATTTTCAATTCCATGAATCATTTCCTCAGAACCATAGGCAAAAGCCGGGTAATCAATAGACTTTATTTCTGAATCGGAGTCTGAGTTTTCTCTGATAAAATCATATTCAAACATACCGACATTAGCCACATAAACCCTTTTTTCATCAGGAGATAGACAAATCCCGAACGGGTATCTGCCAACCGATACAGAATGAACAAGTTTTTTAGATTTGGTATCCACAATTATCATTCTAAATCCAATCTGGTCAACTGCATAGAGTGTTAACCCATCTTTTGATAGTGTAAGATCTCCAATATACCCATGAGAATAATCTGCATTATCCGAAACATAAGTACAATCTATACTATCTTTTTTCTCGCCGGAATCAATATCAAACATATAAATTTTATTTTCCTGTCCCCCTGCAACATAAACAGTTTGATTATCAGGAGAAATAGCCAGACCCATAAATACGGATGCCAACACTCCCTTATCTGTAGATGGCCCGGGAGGAACTTGTTGTACTTCAGGTTGTTCTGATAATATATTTCGAAGAATCGTTATTGACAGTGGACTGGTCCCTGAATTTGCAGTTATAGCAATATTGCCATCAGGACTTAGAGTCAATCCATAGGGATGAGGTGCGGTTATGATACTTTTACCTATAGGAGTGACAAATCTGCCATTAGGAATAACAGATACACCATTTTTGTCAATTTTTGTGAATTCATCAGCAGCAGGTGCAGATATGATCCAAAGGTCTTCTGCATTTTTTCGACAGGCAACAAATCCAAGGAATATTATCAATAAGGATAATAATTTAGTTCTCATTTATTTAATTTTTTGAAGACTTTATGATTTTATCCTTCCCATCCGTCAACCAATCCAAGGACATTTTAGTAAAAACATTTTCTTTATGATTATCCTTTTCAAAAAACAAGCCTACTTCCCCATTTTTAAGAACCGTTAAAGAAGAATAAGCAGAACTCCCTTCATAAATGGTCTTTCCATTTGTCCATGTTTTTCCTTCATCATAACTTAGCTTTATGGTCATGTTTTTACGCTTTTCCTTATTATTGGCGTTAGAAAAAAGTAGTCGGTTCTTTTTATAACCATCTGCAATACTTGTATAACGGATAATGCTCGCATTGCATCCGGGGTCAACTAGAGTCGGTTCCTTTTTACTTTTCCATGTCAAACCTTCATCCGTTGAAATATGAGAATACCGTATTCCTCCTTTATTTATTCTACTATTCACCATCCAGGAGCCATCAATCAATTCAACCACTTTAGACTCATTTCCATCTTTTATTGGGGTATTGAACAAAAACCAGGATTTACCGTGATCATCACTTCCAAAAAGATGCAGATCATTTTTTAAGTTCACCAAAGTATGTAATAATTTACCGGAACGCGTTTGAATACCACGTCCTGAGGTGATAAATTTAAAATCCTCATGCCATCCCGGCTTTGTTATTTGAGAAGTAATATCAGTGGGTTCCGTCCATGTTTTTCCATGATCAGCACTTTTTATTACATGTAAATAATAAATATCTTTTTCACTTTCCAAATCCATAAAATTATAGAACAGGAAAATTTCATTTGTAACTTTATCCACTATCATGGATGGGTCTGAAGCCGACTTCCCGAAAGGGAAATCAACAATTATTTCTATATCTGACCATGTTTTACCATTATCCTCACTACGACGTATGGCAATATTTATATCTTTACTCCACTTCAAGTCACCACAAGAAGGTACTCTTTCATCTATAGCAGCGATCAGGTCGCCATTTGTTGCAGTTATCAACGCCGGTATCCGGTAACAGGAAACGCCTTCTTTCATGCCTTCTCCAAACAAGTTTTGAAAATTTAAGGATATTTTATAATCCTCTTTCTGGGCATTAACTCCAAATGATATTAATAAAATTAAGAGAAGAAAATAATTTTTTAATTTGATGTTTTTTAACTTGCTCATAAGGTTTTTAATCAAACTTTTAGTTAACATATTTTTTTTAGCCACTATAACCCTGACTTTTATATTTATTCAATAAGGCAGTCAATTCCGAGACTATTTCAGGCTTTTCATCGTACAAATTGTGTTGTTCTGCAGGGTCATTTGTCAATCTATATAATTGTCCTTCAGTACTTACCGGAATACCTTTGATCTTTAAGGATTTGCTAAAACCTCCTGAATCTTTTCCTAAAATAAGTTTCCATTCTCCCTTTCTAATGGAAAATGTTCCATCTATCGAATGGTGGATAATGGATTCTCTAACCGGTTTATCATTTCCCAAAAGAATGGGCAATATATCAACACTATCTCCCATTTCTCCTTTTACCTTTGAAATTCCCAAAATGGATGCAACTGAAGAAATAATATCTGTCAAACAAATAACTTGATCACTTACTGTATTGGATTGTATCCTACCGGGCCATGAAGCGATAAACGGTACGCGGTGCCCTCCTTCCCAAATATCTGCCTTCATTCCTTTCCAAGGTTTGCTTGGATCATGGCCATATCTTTTAACAGAACCAATAGTTCCTCCCATATCAATGCCATCCCTTTGTGGAGAACCGTTGTCAGAAGTAAAGATCAGCAAAGTGTTTTCAAACTCTCCAGTTTGTTGAAGAGCTTTAACGATCTCACCAACAGACCAATCTACTTCATGCACAAAATCTCCGTACAACCCAGCTTCGCTTTTTCCTTTAAATTTGTCTGTGGGTGCAATCGGTGTATGTGGGGCTGTCAAAGTAAAATAAAGAAAGAAAGGTTGTTTATTTTGAGACTGCTCTTTAATATATTTAACAGCTCTATTTGTAATTTCCGGCATTACCTGTTCCATATTCCATCCTTCAGACATCGGTCCCGGACCACCATACATGTCTTCCGGTTTTATCTGATCAGGTATTTTGGTCAGTTCATTATTTTCAAAAAAAGTATAAGGAGCAAAGTTTGGTACGTCATCACCAAAATAATAATCAAATCCCGCTTCCAAGGGCCCCCCTCCAAGTGATTTTGAAAAATCAATGCTCTTCCACAGATCATTTCTTCCCTTGAGGTTAAAATCTCCTATGGAAATAGTGTCATTTACATATCCGACACCTTCATTGGATGGCCACCTCCAACCCAAATGCCATTTTCCGATACAAGCTGTCTTATAGTTTTTAGTTTTCAGCATTTTGGGAAAAGTAAGTCTGTCATTTGCTATTAGAGGTTTGTCCCAGGCCCACAGAACACTTTTCTTTAATTCAGTTCGCCAGGCATACCGACCCGTTAATAGTCCGTACCTAGTAGGCGTGCAGACACTACTAGGCGTATGAGCATCTGTAAAACGCATCCCCATTTCAGCCAATTTATCTATGTTAGGAGTAGGTATTTTTGATTCAGAATTATATACTTGCGGATCACCATAACCCAAATCATCCGCAAGAATAATGATTATGTTGGGGTTACCTTGAATATTTTGATTTCCGGATTCGCAAGAACAAAATAGAATTCCTAATAATAAAATTGTAAATGTGAAATATATGGATTTCATCTGTTTATTTTTTAGTAAACATCATTCTCAACACTTTTCATATTGATAGTTGATTTATTCATTTCAAGTACAATTACAGATACATCGGAGTCCGGTAATTTTTCAGGTACTATAACTTCAAAATAGCCTTTCTTAATTTTTAAATTCAGAAAATCAGCCTGATTGACAAAATGAGCATTTTTTACTTCAAATCCTTTTGGCAAGGGCAAATTTATGTTCCCGTCAGGATGCTTTAATAAGTGTAAATATATTTTATTATCCTTGTGAGTGCTTACGAGATAATCATTTGGCAAATAAGGTCCACCACGAGTATTGTAGATGGCCTCCCCATAAAGGTCCAGCCAAGAACCAATTTCTTTTAATCTAACAACTTGTCTTTCTTCGATCCTGCCATCAGCCATAGGACCGACATTTAGCAATAAATTACCACCTCCCCCTACAGTTTGTACCAGAGTTTGAATACATTGTTTTCTTGTCTTTAATTTGTCGTTTGCCTTCCAAGCCCATTGATTTGCTATAGTTATACAGGATTCCCAAGCATTTGTTACATCATATTTACCAATCTCTCGTTCAGGAGTGGCATAATCACCTGCATATTTATAACTTTTAGTTGTTCCGGCCATACCTTCTCTACCCTTATCAACGCGATTATTTATTAAGATGTCCTCCTTTATATTTCTTAAATAGGCATATAATTCCATCCCCATTTCATGTGTCCATGCCCATTCCCATTCCCCATCAAACCAAATAAAGGAAGGGTCATAAGCCTCTATCAACTCTTTTAATTGATTTTCCATGTAGACAATATAACGATCCATCTTTTGCTTTACCTCTGGGTTTGTAATTTCCTTTTCTTCATGGAATTTATAATTTTCATCAGGATAGACAACCGGATAATCCTCATGATGCCAATCGCATATGGTATAATAGAATCCAAGATCAATTCCTTGTTTTTTACATTCCTCTGACAGATCTTTTATTATGCCCTTACCATAAGGTGTACTTGCCATATCATAATTTGTATATTTACTATCCCAAAGGCAAAAACCATCATGGTGTCTTGTTGTTAGCACAATATATTTCATGCCTGCATTTTTTGCTGTAGTTACCCAATCCGATGCATTGAATAATACCGGATTGAATTCTTTATACAGATTATCATAATCATCTATGGGAACCTGTACTCCTCTAGACCAACTGATCTCAGTACCTCGTAAAGCCACCGGACCCCAATGAATAAACATCCCAAATTTGCTATCTTGAAATTTCTTTAAAGCTTCAACATTTGTTTTTAGATATGGATAAGCTTCTCCTCCACCGCTCGAGTTTTGTGCATAAACAACATTTGATAGAAGTATTACTAAGAAAATAACGTGCTTTGTCATTTTAATCAATTATTATTTCATCTGCAAAGATCCAGGAAGGAAGGCCGGAAGCATGATGCCAATATGGGGCATCTTTCATATTTACAGCAATGACTTTTATATATCGTGCTTCAATCTCAGAAAATTCAAGATCAAAATACTGAATTTCATTTACCTTGGTCTTTTTTGTTAATGGGTCCTTGTTTTTTATAGTTCCCAGCTTAATAAAATTGTTATTATCGTTTGAATAATAGTATGTTACCTCCAAAGGATAAAAAACAACATGATTCGTAACTTTTAAAAATGCCATGGAGATAGAACTTATGGCTTCATTGGCTTCCAGATCAATTACCGCTTCCAAATTATTTCCTTCAAAACCCAGCCAATTAGCATAAAAACCATTGCCGCCAAGGGCTCCATCGGTTAAAGTTTGAGGATCTTCATTAGCATATTTCTTTGGTTTGCTAAGCAAGGTCACTTTTTTACCCTTCGCTTTGTTGGGCAGATTTGCAACGGTCAGGGCTTTATTAAAACTATTGTAGTATTCTTCCACAGTGAAACCCATTTCATTCATTAAGGTGATGTTCTTATTCTTACTGGTAGTATAAAAGCTTTCTAATTTATCTTTAACCAATGGATTAGCATTCGTATTACCTTGATCATCTTTTTTAACTAAACTAAACCTCTCTGTTAAGCCTTTTCTACAGGCCTCCAGAATTGCATAGTCAGTACTCAGTCGTGCAACCTGAACACGTACCACTATTTCCGGATCATAAGAAACAGCTCTTTCCGCTTTATTAAAAAAAGTATTATACTCTTCTAATAGTTCCACATTCAAATAGGAATCAAATGCCTGCGAAGGATCTCCATATAGAAATAAAAAGAAATCCTGGTCTTCTGCCAGCTTTTCATGAACAAGATCTATATAGTTCCGTATATAAACCCCCGCCTCTTTATAATATCCGTCTGTAAACTCAATGATCAGATCGTTAAAATCCTGATCCGGATCCCATAATAATTTCGCCATAACATAAGAACGCAGTTCGAATAGTTCACTCGGGTTATTGCTATGCTGCTCGAAGATCCATTTGGTATGTTGATCTCTAAAAAATTTAATATTAGGTTGAATAGTAAGTAAATTTGGAAACGGAGCAAGGAAATTGGTAAACTGTGTTGTATAATCCCAAATTCTAATATTATCTGTAAGTTTTCCCCAACCTATCAGATCTTCGGCAAAGTCGGTACATTTCTCCTCAATAGGAGCGCTCCTGTCACACTCAATGGAGCAGAGGGTAATTAAAACATTTTTAGCAGGTTTTACTTTGGGAGGTTTTCTGGTATGCTGATATGCCAAAGTAGAAATAGTTTTATCGGGAAAGCTATTGGCTACATTGTTTACGAAATGGATCATGGTTCCTGAATGACTATTTTCCTCTTTATCTATCAGACTGCAATTCTCACATTCACAGTATTGTGTATTATCATCCTGACTAACAGAAATTACCTGAGCATTTGGATATTGTTGAAATAGTGATGCCACTGAATCTCTAACTATTTCAAGAACTGTTTCATTGGTAAGACATAGCTGTGTCGGAGTTCTCTTATCTCCCCTTAAAGCAAAATACTCTGGGTGGTCTTTAAAAAATAGCTCTTCCGGAATAAACTTATGAAAGGTATGAACTCTGGCACTTGGTACATAGTGGGGAAATGAAACGTTGGTGACCTTATGCTTTTCTGCGAAATTTGGGTTATCGTAAAAAAGTCTGGAATGCACTGTTCTTGTTGTTATTACCGGTTCATAGTTATAGGAGATCGGTTTATCAATAACTAACAGGTCTTTCGTGGGAACATCCTCTACATCAGGTGAATACCACTTACAGCCTAAATAAACCTCTAAGAACTCATACACTGCATTATTTAATGCTTCCTCCGATCCGGCGGAAATAATAATATCTTGATCCACAGATACCATTTTTATTCGATTTAACTGGAGCGTAGTATCGGTTTGTAATATTATCCTATTCTTTGAAGAATCCTTATTATTCTCTTCAACTATTGGCAATTTTATATTAGAAATTTTCTCCAAATAGTTTTGTAAGGTTATGGCAGTCTCATTATCCTGTAGGGAAGAATTATCAGACAGAACTATTTCATAATTAGAAACTCCTTTTTCAGCAATGACGAGTTTATCATCACTACAAGAACTGGAGCTTACAATAAAAAATATACCAATCACAACATGCCAATAAGAAATTAGGTTCTCTTTTTTTCTGATTAAGTTATACATACTCTGTTAGTTTAAAATTAATAATATCACTCTGAATCTAATTTCTTTGGTCGATTCAATGTAAAGTCGATTTATAAAATACCTGATGGAGTGCCACTCGAATTTTTAATTTATATAAATTTCTGTTTTCCCTTGTTGGATAGACCCTATTAGAAAGAAAAATAAAAACCAATTGGTTCTCCGGATCCGCCCAGACAAAAGTTCCGGTAAAACCACTGTGCCCAAAGCTGTCCTTACCAGCCTCCGGTGCAGGATAGGCTTTCGAAAGTGAAAGTTCTGAATTGTCCAACAATGGCTTATCAAATCCCAATCCCCTACGATTGTCATTATTTGGGTATTGTACTTTTGTAAACTCTTTTACCGTATTTTCAGAAAAATATCTTTTTCCATCGTAAGTACCGTATTGCATATACATCTGCATAATTTTAGCCAGATCAGTGGCTGTCGAGAACAGTCCGGCGTTACCTGAAATACCGCCTAAAAGGGATGCATTTTCATCGTGTACCCAGCCTTTGGTTAGTGTTTTTCTAAATATTGTGTCCAGCTCAGTCGGGACTATGTTGTTTGTGTAATTTTTCTTCTCAGGAAGAAATCCCGTCGTATTTGCCCCCAAAGGATGGTAAAACGTGTTTTCGAGATAATCCTTATAATCAACAGAGGTCATTTGGGTGATCAATTCAGGGTAAATGAGAAAGGTAAGGCCTGAATACCGATATTTTTTCAAACTGTCGACTTTAGATCGATTTATTATTCGGTACATTTTCTTATTAAATCGACTCTTTATAAAGAGGCTGTCATAAGCTTGATTATTAAAAGATTGCGATATATTATTCCGAACATAACGATTTTTAATTTTACCATTTTTTACTACTTCCTTTAAAAATACGATATATGCTTCCAGGCCTGCCTGATGCGCTAATATTTCCCTTAAAGTTATATCTCGCTTATCCTTTTTGTGTCTCCATTTTTTCCAGTAGGTACTGAATGGGACATCCAAATCTAATTTTCCTTCATCGTATAATTTCATGAGAGCGAGTAATGGGGCGGTTATTTTAGTCACCGATGCAAGATCATATATGTCATTCAAATTAACCCTTTGAATACTGTCATAGGTATGGAAACCATAAGCTTCGTGAAAAATAATTTTATTGTTTTTTGCTACCAATAATTGAGCCCCCGGAAAAGCCAGATTTTGTATTCCAGTAGTCATGATAGAATCTACTTTGGTGAATATAACTGCCGAGTCCAGCCCTACTTCAAAAGGGGTTGCGTAAGTTAATGCACTATTTTTTTGTATTGCTGCTTTTTTAATTGAACCCTCCTGAGCATGGCAATCAAGAAGAATTAGAACGATCAATATAAAAAATGTTTTTTGCATGTAAGAAATTTAAAATTCATGTTAAAAATATCTGTGACTTCCTTCGTCAAAGAGCGATCTATTCTTTAAATTACACCTATTCTATTTATATTCTGCACATTAATGTGTGTCTATTCAATAATGCTAAATTTAGTCTTTATCAAATCCTGAGAGTTCCCTCCTACCATAACCTCAAATTCTCCAGGCTCAACAACTCTTTCCATTTCCCGATTCCAAATAGACAATTCGTCCGAAGACAATTTAAACGTGATCATTTTTGTCTCTCCTCTTTTAATATGGACTCTCTCAAAACCTTTTAAGGTCTTCATCGGTGTAGTAACGCTGCTGTAGATATCATTAATATATAATTGAACCACTTCCTCTCCATCCTTAGTTCCGGTATTTGTAACATCAACACTTACAGTAACAACACCATCTTTTTTAATAGCTTTTTTATCGAGTTTTAAATTGTCATAAGAAAACTCGGTATAACTCAAACCATAACCGAAAGGGTATAAAGGTGTATCTTTTTCGCTTACATACCGATGTATGGTCGAAGGTTTCTGATTGTAATAAAAAGGCAACTGACCCACTGATCTCGGAACAGTTATAGGTAATCTTCCTGCCGGATTATATTTCCCAAACAATACATCTGCAACAGCGTTGCCCCCCGCCTCACCCGGGAACCAGGCCTCAATTATGGCCAAAACATTTTTACTGATCCAGTTGATCGATAAGGGACGACCATTCAAAAGAACACAAACCACAGGAGTTCCGGTTTCCTGAATGGATTTGATCAGAGCCACCTGATTACCTTTCAGATCGAGTGATGCCACATCTCTGTTTTCCTCTACCAATTCTCTGGATTCTCCCAAAACTACTATGGCAACATCTGCTTTTTTAGCTAATTCTATCGCAGGTTGCAGATCTACCTTATTGTAATCCCATCGTAAATGAGCTCTCGCTCCCCACTGACCTTCAAATGTTTCAAGGCGAATCTTATATTTCTTACCGGCATCTAGATGGACTGGCTTTTTCACAATGATAGCTCCTTTATTCCAGTTATCGATAAAAAGCTGAT
This sequence comes from Flavobacteriaceae bacterium, assembly GCA_030625995.1. GTDB lineage: Bacteria > Bacteroidota > Bacteroidia > Flavobacteriales > Flavobacteriaceae > Lutimonas. The sequence continues at coordinate 587 of DAOUPU010000048.1, read as the reverse complement.
CATCTATCCATAACCTTATACCATCATCAGTACTTAAACCGATCCATCCGTCAAACGATCTTTTAGGAACCAGATAACCTGTCCAGCGAACAGAAAAGAAATCATCACCAATTCCTTCCACAGGAAACCAGGGCCAGTCAAATTCAACTTTCCTATCTGTTTTCACTACGACTGGCTTTCCTTCAAGTTTTGTATTGTTAAAATACTCCCCTTTTAATCCTGGTGTTAACCCATCGGGAGTCCATAAAAATTCAGAAGAGATCGCTTCTCCTTTATCGATAAGATTAACTCCTTTTTCATAAAGAACTTCTACATTCGGTCCTGCAGCTTCTTTGATACCTTGCAAAACGGTCACACCTTTCTTTTTTCTTACAGAATACCCTCCTAATCGTGAGACATCAGCATTAGGCCCGATCACAGCTATTGTTTTAACATCCTTTATGATGGGTAAAATATTTTGCTGATTCTTTAAAAGAATAATAGATTTTCTGCCTGCTTCCAGAGCGATATTTTGATTCTCTTTGGAATGAAATCGTTCATCGATCCACTTTTGTTCAGTGTAAGGATCTTCAAATAATCCCAGTGTG
>DAOUPU010000131.1 GCA_030625995.1 Flavobacteriaceae bacterium | reverse complement strand
AAATTTTGATACAAAGATTTAATGTTGGATTATATTTACCCTTTTCAATTAAACCAATTGTTTGCATTGTTACATCACATAAATCAGCAAGTACTTGCTGTGATAAGCTGTTCTCTACTCTGGCTAATTTAAGTTTTAAGTTTTCCACAATATAAATGTAAGATAAATATTCCATAATGCAATATATAATTTGCATTTTTAATCAAAAAGAATTCCTCGACCCTCTGGGTCGGGGTTCCGATGAAATGTCATCCCCTAAAAGGGGATCTAAATAATAAATTTCGATTTTTGATCTTCAGATCAAAATGAAACCAGCGAAATACTCCTATGGCTCTGCCTCGGAGAGTTTTGGTTTCAAGAAATTTTTATTTTAACCTGTCTGAAATCATAATCTAGTTCAAGATGCAACAAGAACATCAAATTCAAGTCACCCCTGAAGCTGCTCAAAATGAAGATAAGTTGAAGCTTATTGTAGCTAAAAAATGCAGACTTAGATCTGAAGAGATCAACCACGTGGAAATATTAAAAAGATCTATCGATGCAAGACAAAGTAATGTCAAGATCAATCTTAAAGTAAAGATTTTTATTAAGGAAGAGTTTATAGAAAGCAAAATAGAACTACCAAATTATAAGGATGTTAGCAAGGAAAAAGAAGTAATAATCATAGGATCTGGTCCTGCCGGTCTGTTTGCTGCTTTGAAATTAATAGAAAAGGGACTTCGCCCGATAGTTTTGGAAAGAGGAAAAGATGTTCAAAAAAGGCGCAGAGACCTAGTGGCGATCACAAAGGATCATATTGTGAATAGTGATTCTAACTATTGTTTTGGAGAGGGTGGAGCAGGAACTTATTCAGACGGTAAGCTGTATACAAGATCTAAAAAAAGGGGAGATGTAAACAAGATACTGGAGTTGCTTATTGCTCATGGTGCCACAAAAAACATAGCCATTGATGCACACCCACATATAGGTACGAATAAATTACCTAAGATCATTCAAGGTATAAGACAAACCATTCTGGACTATGGAGGTAAAGTAATTTTTGATGCCAGGGTCATTGATATTTTGATCAAGAACGGAGGTGTTACAGGAGTAAAACTCCAAAACGGCGACATTATAAATTCTGATAAAGTGATCCTGGCAACAGGTCATTCTGCAAGAGATATTTTTGAGTTATTACATCAGAAGAATATTTTGATAGAAGCCAAGTCATTTGCTCTGGGTGTTAGAGTGGAACATTCACAACAATTAATTGACAGCATTCAGTACCACTGTGATTTTCGTGGAGAACATCTGCCGCCAGCACCCTATAGTGTTGTGAAACAGGTTAATGGTAGAGGTGTATATTCTTTTTGTATGTGCCCTGGAGGTGTTATTGCACCATGTGCTACTGCACCTGGAGAGGTGGTTACTAATGGCTGGTCTCCCTCTAAACGAGACCAACCAACATCAAATTCAGGTATTGTTGTTGAGCTAAAATTAGAGGATTTTGCCCGTTTTAGCAACAAAGGCCCCCTGGCCGGAGTAGAATTTCAAAAGCAAATTGAGCAAAGAGCATGGCATCTGGCAGGAGAAACTCAAAAGGTACCTGCACAGCGATTGGTCGATTTTACAACAAGTAAACTGTCTAATAATATCCCACCCACATCATATATACCGGGAACAACTTCTGTGGAATTGAGTAAAGTACTTCCTAATTTTATATATCGTACTCTCCAGGAAGGATTTAAACAATTTGGTAGAACTATGAGAGGTTACTTAACCAATGAAGCTATTGTTCATGCTCCGGAATCCAGAACCTCCTCTCCGGTAAGAATTCCCCGTGATAGGATAACATTGGAGCACGTGCAGATCAAAGGACTTTATCCCTGTGGAGAAGGAGCCGGTTATGCTGGCGGTATTATTTCTGCTGCAATTGATGGCGAAAAATGTGCCGAGCAGATAAGTTTGGTGAGTGCTAACCAGTGATACCGATGCGCAATGTGTCCTGACTTTGCGCAGCGGTTTGTGCCTAACCAATGATAGGAAAATGACAAATAACATTTTTCACATAGTTTAATTGTTTATTAATTGTCTGAATTGATTTCCGAAAATACCTGCAATTCCAGCAGCAATACCGCCAATAAGAGCAGTTACTAAAATTAGCAGATAAGCATTGGCACCAAGGGGGAGTAGTATTGCAATTTTTTTGGCCAGAATAAAATCATTACCATCGCTTAACCAATAGGAATACACAAACCAAAACAAGAAAACAGCTAAGAAAGGTATCATAAAACCAGGTAGTTTTTTCAAAGGGATAATAAAACTTGTAATGGCAGCGGCGACCATAATACCCCACCATGGTAAAATGAAGGAAAGGCTAATGGATAATATTAGCGTTATTATGAAATTCATTGTTTTAGTATTCATGGTTTTGGTGTTAAGGTTTGAGAATTTACAATAGCATTCGTATCTGTGTCATTTTGCATAAACAGCAATTCTAAATAGTTTCCATTGGCCCAAATATCTACAAAATCGTCATAGTGTTTACTGCCCGGATTTCCTGATTGCCCACCGGGATAAATGCCAATGGCTTTTGGTGGGGAACTCATCTCAACGATCATTCGCCAGGAAGGTCCGTGGTTTTTAGAGGTGGCATTTACTATGTTGCTATTGCCTCCAATTGGTAGATTAAATCGGCTAAAAGCAGGTAGCCCTTGTAGTAAATGGCCAAGGTAAGTCGCTTTATATTTCCCCCAGTGATAATCACCGTGTTCTTCCTTCCACTTCGACAGGTCTTCCGCTGCTTCTTTAAAAGCTAACTGAAAAATATCGCTGGCAGTTTCTTTTTTTTCTGTTTCGACGACATCTATGAATTCCATGTCGGGATTATTTTTGAGAAGATAAATCGTTTGATAGGCAAATGGTCTCGCCAGATCTTCACCTTCGATATAAAATTCATCCCATGTCAATGGATAAACTTTACGCCACCATTTTTCCCATATGGCAGGCCCCAATTTGTCGATGTCATTATAATAATCCCATGATTTTACCTCATTAAATATTTGAAGTTCCTTATCGGTTAATTCAGATATATCCATCGAAGTTATCATGGTTGGGAGCAATTCAGCAGCTTTTAAATTGAAATTGTCATTGTGTAGATCCTTAAAATCCTGAATATTGAATTTAGATTTACTTCTCAGGAAATTATTAATTACCCTATTTCTGTAAGTTTCGTATCCATCGTTAAAGACATAGTAGGGATAAGTCTGATCAACCGGATGCTGATTTGCAGAACTCAAAAAACCTTGTTCCGGATTTAAAATATGGGCATTGTGTTCCTGTGGTATAAAACCCTGCCAATCGTGTTCCGGATTACTGCCATCCATTAAAAATTTCCCCTGTCCCTTCCATTTGTTAGGGAACTTACCCTGTATCCATAGAGCAATATCACCTTCAGTTGATGAAAAGATAAAATTCTGTGCCGGAGCAACATAGTATTTTAATGCATTTTTATAATCTTCATAATTTGAGGCTTCATTGAGCTCAACAAATGTTCTTACAATATTACTTCCTACATGACCTGTCCACTGCAATGCATATCCTGATAGTTGACTTCCACCTTTAAAAGTATGATCATAACTTACCGGGCCATGATGTGTATAATACACAGAATCGATATAGGATTCCTTGCCTTTTATTTTAATATTTTCAATTCTTACTGATGTCTCTTTCCAGGTATTATTATGATAGTACTGTGTTTTGGAACTATCTTTAAAAGTAATTTTATACCAATCCCTTACATCTCGTTCAGCATTCGTAACACCCCATGAAATATGATTATTGAAACCTATAATGATTCCCAGAGTTCCGGGAAGTGTGACACCGAATGTGTTTTTATCTGGAGTGGCCAACTGCATGGCGAACCAAATGGATGGGAGATTCAGTCCTAAATGAGGATCATTAGCCAGTATAGGATTACCTGAATAAGATTTAGAGGCACCAATTGCCCAATTATTGCTGCCGTTGTCAGCATGTGGTTTGCTCATTACATCTTCGATGGTGTCCAGAGGAAATTCACCTTCAGGAACCTCAGGTTGAGAAACATCCCAATCACTCCAATCACGTTCTTTAGGAATCACCGGGTCGACAATATCAAAATAATCCGGCATTAAAAGATCAAAGCGTTCTTTACCTATTTTTCTTAACAGATTGGTGTATTCCAGATCTCCATCTCCACCCGAAAGCATGTCCGCCATGTACATTCCTAACAGGGCTGTTTTTTTTATGGTCCATGGCTCGGGAGCATAATCCAATAATTTATATTCTACCGGTAAGTCTTCAGTTTTTAATTGGTTTATATAACTGTTAACACCATCGCAATAAGCTTCAAGAAGACTATAGATCTCCAGATCTTTCATTATTTTCTCCAGAGTTTTATCCGCTCCATATACCATCCCTTTTCTACGTTGTGCTCGATCGTAATTTAATGCATCAATTCCAAAAATTTCTGAAAGACGCCCGGCAGAGGCATGTGTTTGAAATTCCATTTGCCATAATCTATGCTTGGCGGTAATATATCCCTGAGCTTTATATAGATCCACATCGTTTTTGGCAAAAATATGAGGGATGAGGTATTCGTCGTAATGAATTATAACCTCCTCTACCAATCCTTCAATAGGTATGGTACTAGTATCGACCTCACTTTTGTCATTTTGCCAAATACCCATACTCGGATTTAAAAATTTTCCTAGTGGAGGTATAGATCCGAATTTGGTATTGAGGCCATAAAAAGTGGCAATGAGTAATATTGAAGAAAGTATAAATTTAAAGTAATTCATGGGCTGCTTTTGTATGAATAATATTTTTCTAATTGATTTTGGCCGTTCCCCAATAATTGAAACTGGCCGGTTTCCAACCTGGGAGATACATTGTTTCCAATCCATTTATTTTTAGACCGTTATTTTCTATGATCAAAGGAATGTCCCTATTAAGATTACAGCCTCCTCCAAAACGTTTCCAAACCGGATTTATGAGGTTTTGCCATTTTTCAATGGCCTTGTCAGGTGCTTTTCCATGTTCACAAAACACGAGCTTGCCATTTGGTTTGAGAACTCTTCTTATTTCTTCAAAAGCTTTGTTTGTGTCTGGAATAGAACAAAGTGTATAGGTAATCACAACCGAGTCAAAACAATTGTTGTCGCTTGGAATATCCTCTGCAAATGCTTGAGCGAATTCAAAATCAAATGGAAAGTCATTGGGATCGAACTTATTCTTATTCCAAATATCTACGGAAGGGTCAATTGCCATTAAATGTTTCACTTGTTCTTTATCATAGAATGGCAAATTCAATCCGGAACCAATACCTATTTCCAGGACATTTCCACCTGCAAGTGGAATTACCTTTTCCCTTTGCATCATATTTGGTTTTTGTTTACAAGCCGAGTCTATTATTTTTGGAAGAACATATTTATCATAAAGACCCATATTGGTAAATTTTAAATATTCCTAATTGCTATAAGGCATTCTTATTAAATTGTAATATTTGCTTAATATCCATTTAAATCTGGATAAGACAGCGGATATCATAAAATTTATTTATTGCTTAACTGTCTGATCTTGATGTTAAATGCTGCAAAGAACAGTGTCATAAAGGGACTCAAATAATTAAAAACCGCATAAATAAAATAGTCTGCTACACTTACACCTAAGACCGTGGATTGATATGCACCACAGGTATTCCATGGTATAAGTACTGATGTAACCGTACCTGAATCTTCGAGAGTCCTGCTTAAATTTTCAGGTGCCAATCCTTTATCATGAAAGGCTTGTTTAAACATTTTTCCGGGTATCACAATTGCCAAATATTGGTCAGAAGCTAGTACATTTAATCCTAAACAACTAACCACCGTGCTTGCAAATAAACCAAATACAGTACTAGCTATTTTTAACAGTTCTTCAGTAATTTTTGCAAGGGCACCAATGGCTTCCATTAGACCACCAAATACCATGGCACAAGCAATTAAAAATATTGTCCATAACATTCCTTTCATACCTCCGGAACTAAAAAGTTCATTCAATTTTTCATTATCAGTAGTTATTTGAGTGTCCGTAAAAATAGAGTAGATCAGAGTTGTTAGTTTTGAAGTGGATAAACTATTCAAAACTTCGGGTTGAAAGATAAATGCAAAAACTGCCGCTATAACCACACCTGTGCCAAGAGCAATTAAGGGTTTGGTTTTGATCAGGATCAAACCAATTACCACTGCAGGAACCACAAATAAATAGGGTGTAATATTAAAGGTATTCGAAATTGTAAATAGCAAATCACTAACATCTGATGCACCGGTAGTATCGATATTTAAACTAATGATACTAAAAACGATAATAGTTATTATTATTGTAGGTACAGTGGTTATACTCATATATCTTATATGCGTAAATAAATCTGTTCCGGCCATCGCAGGAGCTAAATTTGTTGTATCTGAGAGCGGAGACATCTTATCTCCGAAATAGGCACCTGAAATAACTGCACCGGCAATCATGCCGGATGGAATTCCTAAGGCACTTCCAATGCCAACCAATGCAATACCAACTGTAGCCGAGGTTGTCCATGAGCTTCCAGTGGCTATTGAAATGATCGCGGCAATAACAATAGATGCAGGCAAAAATATTGTCGGGTTTAATACTTGAAGACCATAGTAAACCATAGCAGGAATAACACCGCTTACCAACCAGGTTCCAGCCAGAGCACCTACCAGGAATAAGATCATAATAGGTATAAAAACACTTTTTAGATTCAGCCATATATCGGTAATCATGAGGTTGATGGATACCTTATTATAAAATCCCACTATTGCGGCAACTCCACCTCCAATTAATAGAATATATTGATTTGAATATTCACCAATCCATTCTCCGTCGGCAAAAAAAATATTATAGGCCAGCATAAGTATTAAGATAATGACAGGAATGAGCGCTTCCCAAAGATTTATTTTTTTGTTCTTTATTATTGTTTCTAGCTCCATTTATTTGAAATATTAATTGTCTTGTAATGTTACGTAAATTAGATGAATTTTAAAAATTCGATTTATATTAACCTCAG
>DAOUPU010000233.1 GCA_030625995.1 Flavobacteriaceae bacterium | reverse complement strand
AAGAATGACCATTTTTTGATCGGTAAAATTGAATCTATGGATCAAAATATTTTAGTTTTTGAAACGTCGTATAGTGATAGCGATTTTAAAATTGAATGGGATAAAGTAAAGGAAATATACAGCGATAGAACATTTACAGTTGCACTGACCAATGGACAGAGATTCCAAAGCAATATAAAAACAGATAGTACTGATATCAAAAATGTGATACTAATAAATGGAGGAGTATCCTTTTCTGAGGATATTAGCAAAGTAATATTATTAGATCCTTATGGAAAGAGCTTTTTTAACAGATTGGAATTTAATATTGATTTTGGTATTACTTTGACCCAGGCGAACAATTTGAGGCAATTTTCCATGAATAGCAGTTTCTTATATGATGCCAATAAATGGGGGGTATATGGAAACTATGGTACGATTAATAGCAGGCAGGATGGCACAGATGACATTTTTAGAATGGATGCTGCAGCGGGTTTTCAGTGGTTTCTGCCAAAAGATTGGTATGCCGAATTTTCCGTAAATTTTCTATCCAATAATGAACAAAAAATTAAGTTGCGTACGACGCTCAGGTTAGGTCCCGGTTATTATTTTTCACGGAATAATTCACTGGTATTTTCGGCAAGTACAGGTTTGGCTCTGAACAATGAGTCTTCAACAAATCCGCTTATTGACCCAAATACAAGTACGGAGGCTTATTTAGGTTTCTACTTCAATAAATATAATATCAATGATTTTAGTGTACTTACATCCATTGTTTTTTCACCCAGTCTTACCGAAGATGGAAGGTTTAGAACAGATTTTAAATTGGACTTGAAATACGATCTGCCTTGGGATCTCTATGTAAAAGTGGGTACAACATATAATTATGACAGTCAACCTGTTCAAGGAGCCACAAACGGCGATTATGTTTTTGAGACCGGCTTTGGATGGGAGTGGAACTAGCTGTGTTGTAATTTAGATTCCCGTCGCATTCCGAAATATTTCTCTTTCTCGCTGATACCGCTGATTTTATCTGATTTCACAAAGGATCTGCGCAATCATGCCTGTGGCAGACGGGTCTGCGGGAACTTAATCACGTTGATATCTGATTTGAACATCGAAAATCTAATCCAAAAAGCTTTGGGGACGTTGAGGCGTGTTGGACATTCAAAAAAAATAGATATTTGATGCACTTTACGGGGCTAGCAAAAACTACCTTCCTTAGTAATTGTAATTCTTACTATGGTTTTAGCTCTGTAAGAATCTTGTCAACTTTTAAATTAGTAATTAATTTGTTCGGGTTTCCCAAATATCTTCTGCTTCCTAAATACCTATTGGTATTAGCTTTATCGTAGTATTCAGAACTCGGGTCAATCGAACTCAGTCTGACCTGACTCGCGGAGTGGATAAATTCACCCTTTTCATTTCCCAGCCATATTCCAACGTGCGTAACCCTTTGTTTCTTGTCGCCTGTAGCCTTTGTTCCAAAGAACATAAGATCACCTTTTTCCAGGTCTTTAAAGCTTAGATCCTTATCAATATCCAATCCGGCATTAAATTGCTGAGAGGCATCCCTTGGAATTATAAAACCGTTCATCAGGTAAACAGTTTTTGTAAACCCGCTACAATCCATTCCCTTAGTGGAAGTGCCACCCCACAGATATGGAGATCCCAGGAATTCACGGGCATATTGCTCTATGAGCTCTCCGGAGGGTTGTACATTTTGTACCCAATCCTTATATGCTTTTGCCTCATTAGATTTTATATATCCGACGCGTTTATCCGGATATTCAACCTTATAGTAGCCGGCGCCTGTATGTAATAATTTTAATTGAGCACCTAATACAATATCAGATAATATTTCAGTCTCATTGTTTTTAAAATGGTATACACTACCTACGGAATTTGTATAGATAACTTTCTCCGATCCGGACCAAATTGAATAATCACTATCATTCATTAAGACAACACCTCCGTGGTCCACCCATGAGATATAGCCATCGGGGCTTTGAGCTAAGTAGAAATCACCATTGTTCTTTAAAATTTTCAATCCGGTACCCATAAGCGCTTGTGTTGCAAGTTCTGCAGAATGTCTCGGATTGGAACGAATATTTGCAACGGAGTTATTAACGACCGCGTATTTAAATTTACCTACGCTCTTGTCTGGAAGTATGGTTATACTGTCTAAATAAGGAATTCCAAGTTCGTCTAACTTTTGCTTTAGTATAGCTACAGCTTTTGGTTGGTCGGATTCACCTTTGAGCATTAGATACTTAACATTTGGTTTAAATGAGATATTATAAAAGGCTACTCTGCTATCCGGTGCATAAATATTTTTAATACTATCATTTAACTCATTGTAGGTTAAAGTTCTAACCTTAAATCTATTACATGAAAATAATAAAAAAACTATTGTGAAAATTATGAATTTGAATACATGTGATCTCATATAGTTAATGGTTTGAAAAACTAATATAATTATTAATTGTTTAAATCCTTTCTTTGATCCAATCATTTAGATCATAAAAATTTTGAGGGGCGACCCCATGTCCGACAGCATATTCCTGATACGAATTTTTAATGCCCAAATTATTTAAAAAACCAGGAGTTTTTCTCGCCCATATCACCGGAATAACCTGATCTACAGCACCATGAGAAACAAAAAAATCAAGATCGTGAAAATTAGAAATGCCGACGTCTTTATTTAACAATTCAGAATTTACATAACCGCTTAAAGCAATGACATGACGAATTTTATCCGGGTTGTTAAGTGCATAGGCAATACTTAAAATGGTTCCTTGACTAAATCCAAAAAGGAATACATTATCCCGATCAACTTTATATTCACTAATAATTTCACCTATAAAAATGCCAATTTTATGGAGTGCCTGTTTTGCTTCCGGAATATCGGAAAATTTATTGGCATCATTCGTTTCAAAATGTATCGTATACCAAGCATAACTTCCGAATCCCATACTTAACGGAGCCCGTACACTGATCACCAACATAGAATCGGGTAATTCTTCCGCAAATGAAAATAGATCTTCCTCATTACTGCCATAGCCATGGAGTAAAATAATCAGAGGGGCGTTTTCAACTTTGCTTTTTGGTTGTCGAACTAAATATTCTAAAGAGAGGTTTTTCATTCGTTATTAACCAATATTTTTAAACCATTCCTGGAACTGATCTCCTAGAAAGGGAATCTTTTTCTTCTCTTCCTGAATAGCACCAACAATTCCAATTACCAGAAGGGCAAAGGCAATAAAATATAAAATTTCGTCTATCCATCCAAGGCCTCCATAGCCATACCGAGTTAATAAGTTGATCAGAAAAAACAGCAAATAAATCCCTATAGCTTGCCGGATATGAAATGATGCAAATGAGTTTTTCTTGTCATTGTTCATCACAAAAGCTATTACGGTGCCGATAATAGTAATATAACTGATGATTGCAATTGTTTTACCTTCTTTTATTGTTAAGTTTTTCATGAGAGATTTATTTTATAAATGTACTAAAATTTGTTTATTGATCACATTAAAGTTAAAATCCACCAGCCATCGGATAATAAAGTATGTCGGGCAACCATGATCATGATTCCAATTCCCAT
>DAOUPU010000229.1 GCA_030625995.1 Flavobacteriaceae bacterium | reverse complement strand
TCAAAACTAAAAGATCTGGGTATTGATGCGGTAACTGGAGCAACTGCACCCTATGTGGACATGAGTTTTGGCATGGGTAAAGGATCTCATCCAGCAACAAATATGACACAATATGCTGCAATTATGTATTGCAAGTGGGTGACTGCAAAAACCGGGGTATTTTATCGTTTACCCACTGAAGCGGAATGGGAATATGTTTGTAAAAAAGGGAAAACAGATAAAATAGCAAATTTGAAAGATTATGGTTGGTATGAAGAGAATTCAAATGGGAAATATGAAAAAACAGGTACAAAAAAACCAAATAATATAGGAATTTATGATATGTTAGGTAATGTATCCGAATGGGTTCTTGATCAATATAGTACTGATTATTACGAAAAATCACCGGCAGAAAATCCATGGAATATCCCATCAAAATTATACCCTCGTGTTGTTAGAGGAGGATCCTGGAAAGATACTGCGGACAAATTATGTTGTACATCCAGACGAGGCTCAAAGTCAAAATGGAAGATACAGGATCCACAAATTCCAAAAAGCAATTGGTGGCATACCGATGCCCCTTTTATCGGATTTCGTATTGTACGACCTAAAATACAACCAAGTAAGGAACAAATAGAAAAATATTGGCTGGAAGCCATAGTAGATTACGGAATGAATTAAAACAAACATCATGGACAAAAAAACGGACAATTTATCTAGAAGAAAATTTGTAAAAAACTCTTCAATAGTAACAGGAGGCTTATTTCTGGCTCCTTCAGTACTCACCGCTACCCCATTGTATAAAAAGGAAAAAATGCTAAAATTAGCTGTGGTTGGCTGCGGAGGAAGAGGAACCGGAGCGGCAAGTCAGGCTTTAAGAGCGGATGAAAATGTAAAACTGGTGGCTATGGCCGATGCTTTTCAGGATAGGTTAGATGACTCATTTAATAATTTGTCCAAAATGTTTGATAAAGACCGAATTGACGTAAAGCCGTCTAATAAATTTGTTGGATTTGCATCGTATAAAAAAGCAATAGACGAAGCAGATGTGGTAATACTGGCTACACCTCCGGGATTCAGGCCACAGCATTTTGAATATGCTATAGAACAGGGCAAACACGTATTCATGGAAAAACCTGTTGCCACTGATGTGCCTGGTATTAAAAAAGTATTAGCTACTGCGCGGAAAGCGGATGAAAAGAATTTAAATGTCGTAGTTGGATTGCAGAGACATTACCAATTAAATTATAATGAAACATTTAAGCGCATACAAGAGGGAGAGATAGGGAAAATTTTGTCGGGGCAGGTTTACTGGGATAGTGCAGGTGTATGGGTTAGGCCAAGGCAGGAAGATTGGACAGAAATGGAATACCAAATGCGTAACTGGTATTATTTTAACTGGCTCTGTGGAGACCACATATTAGAACAACACATACATAATATAGATGTAGCTAATTGGTTTATTGGAGAATACCCAATAAGTGCGCAGGGTATGGGAGGCAGAGAGGTAAGGAATGGTATAGATCATGGCAATATATTTGACCATCATTTTGTTGAGTTTGTATATCCGGGAGGAGCTATAATATCCAGTCAATGTCGACATCAGAAAGGGTGTATGAGTCGCGTTTCTGAATCCTTTCAAGGCACATTAGGGAATTCTTATACAGATGCAGGAAATAAAGCTATACTGAATTCTTATTCCACCGGCGTTTTATATAAACATAATGGAGAAGACGATAGAAACCCTTACCAGGTGGAACATGATAAACTCTTTGCTTCCATAAGAAGTGGAGGGCATATCAATGACGCAGAAAATGGGGCTAAAAGTACCATGACAGCTATTTTAGGAAGAATGGCAACCTATACAGGACAATTGTTGACGTGGGAGGAAGCAATGAATTCGGAGCAAGTACTGGTCCCTGTTGAAGATGGTCTTTCATTTGATAGTGTACCACCTGTCCTTCCTGATGCGGAAGGAAAATATGTCATTCCGATTCCAGGAGTTACAAAATTAGTATAATAAAAGTATATTCATTTTTGGTACTGTTCGTTCTGCAAATTTGGATATAAGATAACAGTGTAATACACAATAAATTAAGTTCTTGATATGAAAAGAAGATCATTTATAAAAAAAGGAGCAGCTACCGCTTCCATCATGGGATTAGGTATTTCAGGAATAAGTGCAATGGAACATTTTGAGGTTTCAAAATCAGTGCCTGGTAAAACATTCAACATGAATTATGCCCCTCACCTGGGGATGTTTAAAAATCTTGCAGGAAATGATCCCATTGATCAGCTCAATTTTATGGCTGATCAGGGATTTACAGCCTTTGAAGACAATGGAATGAAAAATCGTAGCGTATCTCTTCAGGAAAAAATGGCACAAACCATGGTCAACAGAAACATGACAATGGGAGTATTCGTAGCTCATAAAATTTACTGGAAAGAGGCCAGTTTGACTACAGGTAAGGAGGACAGCAGAAAAGAATTTTTACAACAAATAGAGGAATCTGTAACCGTTGCCCAACGTGTCAACGCAAAATGGATGACAGTTGTTCCCGGGCATTTAGACTTAAAACTGGATATTGGTTTTCAAACCGCAAATGTTGTAGAATCCTTAAAATATGCTTCCGATATATTAGAGAAACACAACTTGATTATGGTGTTGGAGCCCTTGAATTTTTACAACCACCCCGGACTATTTCTCACAAAGATACCTCAGGCGTATGAGGTGTGTAAAGCTGTGGGCAGTTCTTCCTGTAAGATCTTATTTGACATTTATCATCAGCAAATTGAGGAAGGGAACTTAATGCCCAATATGAAAATGGCCTGGGAGGAAATTGCCTATTTTCAAATAGGTGATAATCCGGGAAGGAATGAGCCTACTACGGGAGAAATTAATTATAAAAATATTTTTAAATATATCCATTCGCAAAATTATACCGGCGTTTTAGGAATGGAACACGGGAATTCTATTAAAGGTTCAGAAGGTGAAATTGCAGTTATTGAAGCCTATAAACAATCTGATGATTTTAAATAATTAAGCCATTGTTGGTTCTTGCCTTTTAGGCCATTGTTGGTGCCTTCCTGTCCAGTAGGCAGGTTTCCCACTAAGCCATTGTTGGTGTTTTTCACCAACAATGCACATCCAAGTTTACCATTGAGCTTCACTTGCACCAACAATTAACAAGGCCAAAAGTCATACAAATGGAGCTTCAAAAATTTAATCACGAGGTAGAATGTCCGCAATTCTATACTGCAACAATTCTTCAGTGGGAAAAACTTTTAAAATCAGAGAAGATTAAAATAATTGTGATAGAATCCCTACAATATTTAGTTCAAGAAAATAGAGTAATATTGTACGGTTATGTAATAATGGATAATCATATTCATTTATTATGGGGTCCAACAAAGTTATACTCGTTAAAACATACTCAATTATGTTTTATGAAATTTACGGCCCAAAAAATTAAGAGATGTTTGGAAATAAATAACCCGAATTATTTACATAAGTTTCGAGTTGATTCAAAGGATAGAACCTATCAATTTTGGCAAAGAAATCCATTGTGCGTTGATTTATACGATTATAACATTATGGTTGAAAAGTTAAACTATATTCATGCGAACCCATTAAAAGCAAACTTGTGTAAAGAGCTTGTTGATTACAGGTTTTCTTCGGCCAAATTTTATA
>DAOUPU010000078.1 GCA_030625995.1 Flavobacteriaceae bacterium | reverse complement strand
AAAATCATTCTAAACAACAAAGATAATAACTTAATTCAAAGAAAACGGTACTTTAAACCAAAAATAATAGTCTAATTCAATAGATTTTTTAGTTAAAACAAGAAGGAGGTTAATACCGAAATATTAGTTTAATTAACTGCTCACAGGAAGAATCTAAGAAGAGATTATTCAACCGGTGTTTGAAATTCACCATAATCGTAAAATGCATCAAATTTTAAGGTGTTCTCCCCTCTTTCCAATACCAGATCATTAATGGATATAATGTGATTATATGCAATTATTTCCGTCTCATCCTCATTATAAACGGGTTCATTTTGAACAAAAATTGTTCCATCAACACCTACCCAATTTTCTAAAGTTTTAGGCTCTGTTGGCGGTAAAAGGGCACAAAAGTAGGAACTGGTTACTCCTTCGTCAAAAATACGATATGTCACTGTATAAAGCCCGTTTGCCGTAATTGGAACCGGAGCAACAAGCTCGTCCGAATTTTGAATTTGCTGTGTGGTTAAAGTAACCATTAATGTTTCTTTGTTTCCGTTGGTACTTAGTCTGTATAATAAATATTCGCCACAATAATTTACCGTTTCTTCAAATTCAAAACTCGCAATTACAAAATTTCCATCATTGCAAGAGAGACTTAAAGCAATAAAAAGTGTCGCCAATATTTTTTTCATATAGTTAAAAGTAAAACACAAAAATAGAATATTTACCTAACTATGTGCAAGAATGAATGATAATTTTGTTCGGCATCAGGTAATTATTGGAATTGTATAATTGTGCAATTGATTAAGTGTTCTTTAGGGATTTTTAACTATTCGCTTTTTTTTCTTTTGCCATTTTTCTTTTGCCATTTGTCATTCTAGGTTCACGCCGAGCTCGCAAAGATTTAGCGCAAAGAATTTGTTTTCGTCCATTACCATCATTTCACACTACACTTTTTCGCTCTTCTCTATTCCCTTTTTACTTTGTTCTTCTAAAATCAAAAATCCTTGTTCCTTGTTCAATATTCAATGAGGTAATATTGGAATGTTGAAATGTTGGAAGTTACGAATGCTGAGTGATGGGTGATGAGTTTTTCCTCTTTTTACTTTGCTCTTTGTTAGCCTCTTTTCACTCTTCGCCTTTCGATATTCCCTAATTTAGAATTTGTTGTTTGTTGTTTATTATTTGGAATTTGTTATTTGGTATTTGTTATTTGAAATTCGTAAGTCTATCTTCGCATCTTAACAAATAAATTTATGCAAACCGTCTATCTTGACAATGCTGCGACAACTCCAATTGCTTCTGAGGTAATTCAAGTCATTACCGAATCTATGAAGGAAGTTTTTGGCAATCCTTCTTCCACACATCAAATAGGCAGAAAGGCAAAGGGTATGGTTGAAAATGCAAGAAAGAACATTGCTAAAATGTTAGGCTGTACAGCAAGTGAAATTGTATTTACAGCTGGTGGCAGCGAAGCCGACAATCTTATTCTACGAAATGCGGTTACTAATTTAGATATTAAAAGAATCATTAGTTCCAAAATTGAACATCACGCAGTTTTGCATACCATCCAATCGTTAAAAAAGGAGTTTTCTATAAATATTGAATATGTCAATTTACAAGAAGATGGCGATATTGATTATGCACACCTAAAAACACTTCTTCAAAATTCTGAACAAAAAACTTTGGTTAGTTTGATGTTGGTGAACAATGAAATTGGTAATATTTTGGACGCCAATAAGGTTTGTAATCTTTGTAAAGAAAATGACGCACTGTTCCATTCGGATACCGTTCAGGGAATAGTTCACTTAGAATTCGATCTGCAAAAAACTCCTATAGATTTTATAGCCGCCAGTGCGCATAAATTCCATGGACCAAAAGGTATTGGCTTTGCCTACTTTAAAAAAGGATTTGGTATCCAACCTATTTTAATTGGGGGTGAGCAAGAACGTGGTGCCAGAGCAGGTACAGAGAATACACATAGTATTTTAGGCATGGAAAAGGCACTAGTTATGGGCCTATATAACTTTAATGAGGATAAAGAATACATTTCTCATTTAAAACAATATTTTATATCCCAATTGAAAAACACTTTCCCTGATGTAGCTTTTAACGGGTTTTCCTCTGATAGCAAGAAAAGTGCCTATCATATTTTAAGTGTGAGATTTTCTAAAGAAATACCTATGCTTCTTTTTAATCTTGATCTTAAAGGTATAGCGGTTTCAGGGGGTAGTGCCTGTCAAAGTGGAAGCAATCAGGGCTCCCATGTTTTAAACACTATTTTATCTCACGAGGATGCACTAAAAACTTCTGTGCGTTTTTCATTTAGTAAATATAATACATTAGAAGAGGTAGATTATGCCATTGAAGTATTGAAAGAGATTCTAAAATAATTATTATAAATTATTATTATTCTCTGAAATTTATTATATTTTAGTGGCCCATCCAACCATTTTTGTAAATTATTCACAAGTGAGAATGAAGATAATATCGCTATAAAATAAATCATGTATTCAAAAAACAGACAACTTTTTTTCAAAATTTCGTTTTGGATGCTCCTCCTGATTTCTTTGATGGGGTGTAAAAAAAAATTACCGGAGTATGTTGCAATTCCATATAGTGAACTTCCTGTTGTCATAGATTATAATATCCATGTAAAACCCATTCTTTCTGATAAATGTTATTTATGTCACGGGCCAGATGGGGGCACCAGAAAAGCCGGAATGCGATTTGACACGGAAAACGGTCTTTTTGATAAAACCCTAAAAGGAAATTTCCCAGTCAAACCCGGAAACTTAAATAAAAGTGAAGTAATCAATCGAATATTAAGTGATGACCTCGATTATATAATGCCTCCCACAGACTCGCATTTAACTCTTAACCCTAGAGAAAAGGCTATAATAGTTAAATGGGTGGAGCAAGGAGCCTTCTGGAAAAAACATTGGGCTTTTATTCCGCCAGAAAAATCTGCTCTTCCAATATTGGATGAAAATTGGGAGTCAGAAAATGAAATTGATCTTTTTGTATTCGAAAAATTGCTTGAGAATAATTTGGGGGCCAATCCTTCTGCTAGTAAAGAACAGCTACTAAGAAGAGTTACTATAGATCTGACAGGCTTACCCCCCACTATAGATGAAATAAATTCTTTTCTAAATGACAACAGTTCTGAAGCATATGAGAAAGTAGTAGATCGCCTGTTAGATTCAGATTCTTATGCTGAACGTATGACCTTAGAGTGGTTGGATCTCGCCAGATATAGTGATTCACACGGTTATCATGCAGATGGTCTAAGGTATATGTGGCCATGGAGAGATTGGGTAATTAATGCTTTTAGAGAGAACAAACCTTATGATGAGTTCGTAACAGAACAATTAGCCGGAGATCTCCTTCCAAATGCTACAAAAGAGCAAATTCTTGCCACAGGCTTTAATAGAAATCACCCTATGACGGCAGAAGGTGGTGCCATTGATGAAGAATTTAGAATAGATTATGTTGCCAACAGAACAAATACTTTTGGCACTGCTTTTCTCGGATTAACAATGGAATGCGCCAGATGTCATGATCATAAATTTGACCCCATATCTCAAGAGGATTATTTTAAGCTATTTGCTTTTTTTAACAATAATAAAGAACTGGGAATGACTGCTGATGACGGAGATTTTGGCCCTTTAATGTTTATAAGTAGTGAAGAAGAAGACAAGAATATCGCGAATATAAATTCTAAAATTGATTCCCTCGAACAGAGTATCCGTCCAAAAAAGAAAGAATTTGCAAATAATATAGATTTTAAAAAATCGGACTTATTCAAACCAACAAAATCTGTTCTACATCATTCCTTCGAGAAAACAGCAAAAAAAGAAAAAATAATATATCTGGACGGAAATAGAAGTTCTAAACTCGGAAAAGATGTTGAACTAGTCAATGGAATGTTTGGTCTGGCTCCAAAATTTGACTATCAATATGACAGAATTGATCTTACAGGTTTGGAAGCATTTGAAATTTATGATGCCTTTTCTATTTCTATTTGGGTCAATCCCGATAAAAGAGCTACAGAGGGTAAGACTATGACAATCATTGGAAATTCCTCCGGGAAACCTGAGGTTTACAAAGGTTGGGATCTACATCTTGATGCCGACGGGTATGTATCCTCTCTGTTAATCAGTGCAATTCCTAACAATTATATACAGGTAAAAACAAAAGATACAATACCCATTGGAGAATGGACACATCTATTATTGACCTATGATGGTTCAGCCAAGGCTTCCGGATTACATATTTATATCAATGGAGAGGATATACCACAGTTTATAGAATACGATCGATTGTATAAAAGTATGATACCGAATAGAAAAGGTGATTTAATTGTTGGGAAATCTCCTCGCGGACAGACGGGCGACAATGGAATTTATATAGGAATGCTGGATCAACTGACCATTTATGATACGGAAATTTTATCTTCACAGGTTTCTTCAGTTTATGAACAATCCAAGCTGGGTGAAGAACCAATTATTTGGGGGCCAAGTGAATTTGATTATTTACATCAAGCCACCGCATTGAAGAATTTATATAAAGATAAATTGCAAATAGTTGATTCCATTAAAGAAATGATGGTAATGGAAGAAATGAAACCACAAAGGAAAACTTATATCCTGGAACGAGGTGAATATGACAAGCCCAAAGAAGAAGTTCATAGAGGTACACCTCCAACGATACTTGAATTTTCATCGGAATATCCAAAAAACAGATTGGGCTTGAGTCAATGGTTATTTAACAAAAACAACCCTCTAACAGCAAGAGTAACTGTTAACAGGTACTGGCAAATGATATTTGGCAGAGGCCTTGTAACCACAGCGAATGACTTTGGAAATCAAGGTGCCTCACCAACCCATGCAAAATTAATAGACTGGCTAGCCATTGACTTTATGGAATCCGGATGGGATGTTCGAAAATTAATCAGGAAAATGGTTACAAGCTATACCTATAAGCAAAGTTCGATAGCTTCTAAAGAAATAAGGGAACTTGATCCTGATAATCTGCTATTAGCCAGAGCACCAAGTTATAGACGGCAAGCTGAATTTATTCGTAATAATGCATTAATATCCAGTGGTTTATACAATAATAAAGTAGGTGGAGAATCGGTTAAACCCTATCAACCAGAAGGGCTTTGGTTAGAAAAAGGTAATTTTTCACATTATCTTAAAAATTATGTACAAGACCATGACGAGAAGCAATATAGGAAGAGTATGTATACCTTTATCAAGAGAACTTCTCCCCCTCCATATCTTACAATTTTTGACATGCCTTCCAGAGACATCTGCATGATCACAAGAGAAAGAACCAATACACCTTTGCAAGCACTAATATTGTTAAATGATCCGCAATTCGTTGAAGCCTCCAGGGCAATGGCCTACAGGATGAAAACGGAAGGCAAAGATACTTTAGATGCACAAATTTCCATTGGATTTCAGCTGACATTAAGTAGAATGCCTTCCAATAGAGAGTTGGAGATACTTTCAACCCTGTACAATCAAGAATTTGAAAAATTCAATCTAGATATAAACGGTGCTGTTGAATTTTTATCTGTTGGGGATTATCGAATACCGAATCAATATAACCCCTCCGAAATGGCAGCGATGACCGTTGTAGCTAATACCCTATTTAATATGGATGAAATGTATATGAAAAGATAAAAACCTAAAACATGTGTGATCAAGAAAATAAAAATTATTCTCGAAGAGATTTTCTAACCAAAACATCTTTAGGTCTTGGTGCCGTGGCTTTAAGTTCGTTGATGAATCCTCTGGGCTTGAACGCTTCTACCTTGGGAGGCTTAAATGGATATCCAACGATTGGAAAACCACATTTTCCTCCAAAAGTAAAAAGAGTGATCTATTTATTTCAGAGTGGTGCCCCTTCTCAGTTAGATCTATTTGATTACAAACCATTATTGACCAAATTAAACGGGCAAGAACTTCCTGAAAGTATAAGAAAAGGGCAGCGATTAACGGGTATGACGGCAGGACAGACCTCCTTTCCTTTGGCTGGTTCCATATTCAAATTTAATCAAAGAGGTAAGAATGGGGCCTGGGTTAGTGAATTAATGCCATATACCGCTGAGATCACTGATGAATTGTGCTTTATTAAATCCATGCAAACGGATGCCATTAACCATGACCCTGCGGCTACTTTTATTCAAACAGGTTCACAATTTCCAGGAAGACCTTCCATAGGATCATGGGTTAGTTACGGACTCGGATCTGACAATGAAAACCTACCAAATTTTGTCGTATTGGTTACCAAAGACAAATTTGGACAACCACTGTATTCAAGACTATGGGGAAACGGTTTTCTTCCATCTGAACATCAAGGAATTCCATTCAGGCCGGGTAAGGACCCTGTTCTTTTTTTACAAAACCCACCAGGGGTTACTCCTGAGATTAGAAAAGATCAACTGGATCAATTGGAGCAATTACAAAATTTACAATATAATGAGTATGGGGACCCTGAAATAAAAGCGAGAATCTCACAATATGAAATGGCATTTAAAATGCAAACTTCGGTTCCTGAAATAATGAATACAGAAGGTGAGCCGGAATATATTTATGACATGTACGGACCGGACAGCAAAAAACCCGGAACCTATGCCGCAAATTGTCTGTTGGCAAGAAGACTTGTAGAAAAAGATGTAAAATTCATCCAATTGTACCATCAGGGATGGGACGCACATGGAGGATTACCTGAACTTATGAAGAGACAGTGCAAAGAAACCGATCAACCAACGGCCGCATTGATAAAAGATCTAAAACAGAGAGGTCTTCTTGAAGATACCTTAGTAATATGGGGAGGTGAATTCGGAAGGACCAATTATTCTCAAGGGGCTTTAACTCCAGTTGACTATGGTAGAGATCACCATCCTAAATGTTTTACAATTTTTATGGCCGGAGCAGGAGTTAAAAAGGGAATGGTATATGGAGGTACCGATGAATTTGGTTATAATATTATTGAGAATCCGGTTCATGTGCATGATTTTCAGGCTACCCTAATGCACCTTATGGGAATAGATCATGAACGACTAATTTATAAGTATCAAGGCAGAAGATTTCGTCTTACTGATGTTAGCGGAAATGTTGTAAAAGATATTTTATCCTAATTGATAATCTAGCAAAAAATGGAAGAAAATATAGTGACATTTTTAGGGCGTTTTCACCCCTTGGTTGTTCACATGCCCATAGGAATTTTGTTATTGGCCGGATTAATGCAGATAATTTCATTAAAAGGCAAAAACTATGCAAGAGCGTTAAATCCTGCAATATCATTCACTCTGTTTTGGGGTGGAATATCCTCTTTGGGTGCAATTTTTATTGGATGGCTACTTTCTTTACAAGGAGGATATGATGATGATACTCTTTTTTGGCACAAATGGCTTGGAATAATACTTACTGCATTATCTTTTTTCGCCTGGCTACTAAAAACCAATAAAATAAGACTCCAAAAGGTTATATTTTATATAAGCCTTGCTCTTGTGATGGTATTGGTTGGTGCTACCGGCCATTTAGGGGGGAATTTAACTCATGGAGACACCTATTTAATTCAGTATGCACCAAATTTTATAAAAAATATCGCTGGTGTAGAAATTAAAACAAATAATGATCTATTTACCGATATACACCCTGATTCTATTCAGGTTTTTCCTAAATTAATACAGCCAATCCTAGATAAAAAATGCACAAATTGTCATAATTCTAATAAACTCGAAGGAGGATTACTCCTAACTAATTACAAGGAAATTTTTAAGGGAGGAGATAATGGTACAATAATCAACACCAAGACCCCTTTTAAAAGTGAATGGTTAAATCGTGTTACACTACCTAAAGGGCATAAAAAATTTATGCCCCCAAAGGGAAGTCCGATGACCTATGGTGAGATCCAAATTATTGAGTGGTGGATGAGAAATGGCGCAGATAGTATCTCTAAATTCAATTTCTCTAAGGAGTTAGATGAAGAATTAATAATCACGCTCTTACGTGATTATAATTTAGACTACAACCCAAAAGCTCATTATGAAAAAGTAAAAGTAGATAGCTTATCTATGTCGGTAATATCTGAAATAGCTAAAAATAATTTTACAATTGATGTTATGGGTGAAAACAGTAATATGATCTCTGTTACTTATAAGGGAGATTCTATAAGAAAATCGCAAATGGAAAAATTACTTTTGGCCAAAAATCAAATTACATGGTTAGATCTAAGCAATTGTAATTTAACGGATGATATGTTAAGCGTTATTACTGACTTTACGAACTTAACCAGACTAAACGTTCATTCTAACCCGCTTACTGACGGGTCTTTATATTATATAGAAAATTTCAAGTACCTCACTTCGATAAATATGTATAATACTAAAATATCAAATGAGAGTTTAGAAAAACTTGTGCTGATGCCATCATTGGCAAAATTATTTGTTTGGAAAACAGACATTTCAAAAGAAGAAATACAAAATATATCTGATAAATATTCACATATAGAGATAGTTGCAAATTTAAACTAAAGAGAAAAATATAATATCATGAAAAGCAATAGAAGAAAATTCATTAAAATATCAGGTCTTGCAGTCGGTGGCCTTGCAGTTAGCCCGGCAATTCACTCCTTTGGAATTATTAATAGATCTATTCTGAGCGAACAAATAATTGGACATGGAGATTTCAGATACCGGGTACATCAAGAATGGGGAAATTTAAACCCAGCTACAACCCCGGTTAATAATTGTCATGAAATGGTAATGGATACGAAAGGAAGATTAATTATGACCACTGACGAACCCAGAAATAATATTATCATATACGACAAATCCGGTAAATTATTAAATTCATGGACCTTAGATCTGGCATCGGCACATGGGTTGACATTATTTGATGAAGGAGATCAGGAAGTACTGTATATAACCGATCCTAACTCCGGTAAAGTTATCAAAACCACAACCGATGGAAAAGTATTGCTAATATTACCAAGCCCAAAGGAAATTGGAATTTATAATGAATCTGATAATTATAAACCTACTGAGACGGCAATTGCTGATAATGGAGATATTTATGTGGCAGATGGATACGGCTCTCAGTATATTATCCAATACAGTCCTGAAGGTGAATATATAAAACATTGGGGAGGTGCAGGTGATAATGAAGATCAATTTGCAACAGCACACGGTGTAGCCATCGACAAGAGAGATCCAAATAATATTACTTTGATGTGTACCTCAAGAGGACATAA
The DNA here is from genome assembly GCA_030625995.1 of Flavobacteriaceae bacterium. Classification (GTDB taxonomy): domain Bacteria; phylum Bacteroidota; class Bacteroidia; order Flavobacteriales; family Flavobacteriaceae; genus Lutimonas. The sequence continues at coordinate 820 of DAOUPU010000078.1, read as the reverse complement.
TTCTTTTAAGAGATTTACCCTTGAAGGTGATTATATAGATACTGTATTCTTACCCGGAGCTTATGTGTGCAGAGCTGTTCTAGATGATGACATCTTGTATTCAGGAGTGTGCTGGTCGAGATTAAAATATTTAAACAGAACTTCGGATTCCGGTTTTATCACCATTTTAGACAAAAATAACAAAGTGATTTCTAACCCGGGTGGTACTGCGCCGGTTTATGAAAACGATAAATTAAGATTGATCACTCAAGATATTCCACTTTTTAATCATTGTCATGATGTTTGTGTTGATAACGATAAAAATTTGTATGTATGCCAATGGAATGCGAATAAAACTTATCCCATTAAATTAGAAAGAGTTTGATCCTTATAATTCTGCGTAGGATATAGAGAATTTGTTTATTATGGTCCCACAAAAAAAACCAGTAAATAATTTTACTGGTCTTTGATTATATAATTAAGTCCTCTGTTTATCAATTCAGTTGCATTATCTCTTTGTTTTCTAAGGCGCTCATTACGCTCTCCAAACTATTAATATTAACATTTTCAGCCATATCAGCCGGCAAAATAGCAACTCTAAAAATGATATTATCGGTAAAATCAGGTGATAAATTATTTAAATCTACCGTCCCATCCAAAAAGAAAAGGATATCCACTGCTGTATGATTGAATCCATATAATAAAATTTCATCTCCTAAGAACAGGGTTTGTGGTAATGGCTCCCAAACATCTAATCCATCAACAACATCGGTCAAAATATACGCAACCACAACATCCGTATCGAATACTTCTATATTATCCGGAAAAATAATCAATTCTT
>DAOUPU010000042.1 GCA_030625995.1 Flavobacteriaceae bacterium | reverse complement strand
AGTTTGAAGAATGAACATATATATCAAAGTATTGTCGGGTTGGGGTTAAATGTTAATCAGGAATTTTTCCCGGACTATTTACCTGATGCAATATCAATGAAACAGATTAAAAAAAAGGAACTTGATAGAGACGAAGTACTAAAGAATATAGTAAATTCTATAAAAGAGACCATCGGTCTGTTAAAATTTCATGAATTTGATGTTTTACACAATGAATACGAGAAGAGATTATTTAAAAATGGAAAGGTTCAAATGTTCGAAGATAAACACAAAAATCAATTTTTAGGTAAAATTGTAGGAGTTCAGAGCAACGGAATGTTAAAAATCGAAAATGAGGAAAATTCAATAAAACAATATGATCACAAACAAATTAAATTTTTATAAACTTATTTTGCTCCAATATTCTTTATTAAAGTATCAATAAATTTTTGAAGAGGGCCTTTAACCATCATAGCCATCATTGCATTGAATTTGCCGTCAAAAAATAATTGTACATCACTTGAAGCTTCTGATATATCCTCTATATTAGCCGTCAGTGTAAAAGGAAATTTATCGCTGGCCGAGCCTAAAACCACTTTGTTTGTATCTTCTTGTTCAAGTAGATTCAATCTTATTTCAGGCATTCCTTTTAAGGCGAACAAAAAGGAATTATCTGTAGCTTCAAATTTATCGATATTTTCAGGCATTAAATCTTTGAAATTTTCCGCCTTTGAAAGGAAATTAAAAATTTCTTCTTTGGATTTTTGTACAGTAACCTTAGGACTTTCTAGATTCATTTAATTTTTGCTTTCAGTTTTTGTATGGTTCCATTCACTTGGATTTTTACGCCAATCACTTAATGTTGTTCTGTATTTTTCATTTATATAATGAGAATCCATAGCCTGTTCCAGTAAAGATTCATAATTACTCAATGTAGTGAGTTCAACATTTGCCTTTTTAAAATTATCTTCAGCAATATCAAAGCCATAATTAAATATTGCAACCATTCCTTTTACAGTGACATCAATATCTTTTAATGCTTTTACAGCATTTAAGCTACTCTTACCGGTGCTGATTAGGTCTTCTACTACTACAACATTTTGACTCTTATCTAAATGTCCTTCGATTTGATTTTTTCTACCGTGTTTTTTAGGCTCCGGTCTTATATAGATAAAAGGCAAACCCATTTCTTGAGCTACCAACACTCCGATTGCAATTGCACCAGTTGCTACTCCGGCAATGACATCAGGTTTTCCATATTTATCACTAATTATTTTCACCAAATTTTCACGAATATAATTTCTTATTGGAACATAAGATAAGGTAACTCTGTTGTCACAATAAATCGGGGAATTCCATCCCGAAGCCCATGTAAATGGTTCATCCGGTTGCAGTTTTATTGCTTTTATAGATAAAAGCAATTCAGCTGTTTTTTTTGCTGTATTTTTGTCAAAAATCATATTGCAAATGTATACAATTTTTAGCCATGATGTTCCAATATTTTTAACAGATAATTTGAAAAACGGAGCAGGAAATAATTTTTTTCGATATGATAAGGACGCCATAAGTTCTGTTTTAAAAAAGGCAGAATCCGGAGAATTTGATTCAATATTTCTGTATCATTCTGATTTAAAAGAGTTATGGAAGAAGTTTAAGGATAATTTCAAAATTGAAAGAGCGGCAGGTGGACTTATTAAGAATGATAAAGGAGATAATCTGTTTATTTTTAGGTTAAATAAATGGGATCTGCCAAAAGGGAAAATTGAAAAGGGTGAATCAAAAAAAGAGGCAGCAATTAGGGAAGTTATAGAGGAATGTGGCTTGCAAGGAGTAACCATCAAAAAGAAATTACCAAAAACATATCATATTTTTCAGCGAAACGGACGCAATACATTAAAAATTACCCAGTGGTATTTGATGAAAACTGATTTTTCCGGAACTTTAATACCGCAAACGGAAGAAGATATTACTGAGGTCGCTTTTATGAACAATATCAACACATCAAAGGCTTTGTTGAATACTTATGGTAATATAAAATTGTTATTTGATCATTTACAAAATAATTAAAGCACATTAGATTGGAATGATGTACTTTTGCCAATTCTAAAAATTTAACCATGGAAAAGTTTATACGCAAAAGAGTAAAGAATGTCAGGAATGATATTTTTTCAGGAATAACAGTCTCCTTGGCTCTGGTACCGGAAGCTGTGGCATTCGCTTTTGTGGCAGGAGTTGACCCCCTGGTGGGATTGTATGCTGCCTTTATGGTTGGATTGATAACCTCAATATTTGGAGGTCGGCCGGGAATGATTTCCGGAGCTACCGGAGCTCTTGCTGTGGTTATGGTTTCGCTTGTTTCAGAGGGAAATGCGAAAGGAAACATTGATGAGAATCTTGGATTGTACTATCTTTTTGCAACTGTTATATTAATGGGATTTATCCAAATAATGGCAGGTATTCTTAAATTAGGCAAGTTCGTAAGGTTAATTCCACATCCTGTAATGATGGGCTTCGTAAACGGTTTGGCAATCGTTATTTTTATGTCTCAATTAGGTATGTTTCCGGAAGAGCGTAATGCTAATTTTTGGTATATGATAGTCTTGGTTGTCCTTACAATGTTCATTATGTGGGGTTTGCCAAAGATAAAGACCTTTTCAAAATTTCCTGAAGCATTAGTAGCGATACTAGTTGTATCAGCAATTGTAATTTTTGGTGGATTGGATGTTGCCACGGTTGGATCTTTTATTAGAGATGGAGGAGGAGAAGGCTTAAAAGGCGGGCTACCTGTATTGCATTTAGAAACCTTCTCAAAAATTCCTATGAACTTTGAAACTTTTAGATTTATTGGCCCTTATGCCTTGATTTTAGCGGCTATTGGTTTGATAGAATCTTTAATGACGCTGAATTTAATTGACGAGTTGACCGAGACTCGTGGCAACGGAAATCGTGAGTGCGTGGCGCAGGGAAGTGCCAATATTGTTACTGGATTATTTGGTGGAATGGGAGGTTGTGCCATGATAGGGCAGTCCATAATAAATATAAAAGGAGGAGGGAGAACAAGACTATCTGGAATAGTTGCGGCATTAACTTTACTTGGATTTATACTATTTGCTTCTGGTTTAATAGAGCAGGTACCGATTGCCGCCTTGGTGGGAGTAATGTTTATGGTTGTGATAGGAACTTTTGCCTGGAGTAGTTTTAGGATCATGAACAAGATTCCGCGAACTGACCTTTTTGTACTGATCTTAGTATCTTCTCTAACTGTAATTTTTGATCTGGCAATTGCTGTTATTTCGGGAGTTATTGTCAGCGCATTGGTTTTTGCCTGGGAAAGTGCGAAACGTATCAGGGCTAGAAAACGAATGAAAGATGATGGGACTAAAATTTACGAAATTTGGGGACCATTATTTTTTGGTTCAATTACTGAATTCAATGAAAAGTTCGATGTGAAAAATGACCCTCAAAGTGTGGAAATAGATTTTATAGAATCACGAGTGAGTGATCACTCCGCTTTTGAAGCGATCTTGAATTTGGTTAAAAAATACGAAGCGGCAGGAAAAACAATTCATTTAAAACATTTAAGTGAAGATTGTAAAGAATTACTTTATAAAGCGGATGAAAAATTTCACGAGGTGATTATTGAGGCGATTGATGACCCCCGTTATCATTTAGCGGAAGATCCTGAAAAATTTGAAAAAGGACTTTTTGAATATGATCATTAGGCTGGTTGGTAGTTGATAGTTGCTTGTTGTACGTTGTACGTCTCTGATATAGGTTGACCGAAAAAGTCAATTTATAGGTGAACAGGTTTAAGACCATTAAGAAAACAACTTGGTTATTCAGAAGACTTCAAGAAAGAGTTGGTATCCCTATTTAAATAAAATATTTGATTTAATTAGTTGTTAGACCCTAATTGACTCTATGAAATCCATAGGGATTCATAGGCTTAACTATGGAGTAAGTACGGGACAAATAAGAAAGAAGTATTATGGAGTTCAGAATCCATGGGGTAGGATTTAGTTAATCAGTATAAATCTAAGGGCAGTTTCGTATTGATAATTGTACAATTTGATGATTAGAAGATGAGTTGATTAGTTGGAAGACGGAAGAAAAGGTTGTGAGCCCGCCTGCCGGTTTATCTACCGAAAGGTATGGCGTGGCAGGTTTTAAGTGAGATCTGCGAAATCAATAGTATCTGCGATTTCTGCGAGAAGGAGTGGATTAAAAATCAATTAGAAGATAATAATGTTTTAACTATTTTTGATAATAAAAACTGGTCAACACCAATCAGGGAAGTTCATGTTGGTAGGTTGCTTGTTGTTTGCATCTTCGATCGGCATTTGTTAATTGACAATCATAAATCAATTGAACCCAACTAATAATGATATAACCATCTGAATTTTAATTATATAACACTCTATAAACAGGATATTGCAAATGAGCCTTTTCATAATACTTTGAATGCATGTATATATAATTCAATTGCGCATACCAGTTATTAGAAAAATCAACATTCTCTTTCTTTTTTTGTTCAAACTCAGATCTTAATTTTGGATCATTATTCAAAATTTCAAAAGCGAGATCTTCAAATACATAGGGTGAAAAACCTTCTTTTTGTTGTAAAATTATATCGAAAAAATTCCAATTAAAATAGGAGTCTTTAGCTTCAGGTTCAAGTGTTTCTAGTAAATATCTCATTCCGTTTTGATTTATTGGAATATAGTAATCTCCTTTTTCAAAAGATTGATCGATATTTGATTTTAAAACCTTAGTACCTGAATGCATATAATGTCCCTCGTAAGATTTACCTACAGTTTTGTAATCATTAATTCTATAGGATTCAACCGATATGATCGTGTCTTTTTTAAGAGGATAAAATTCTATATTGTTTAGCTGCAGGAGATCAATTATACGCCACCAATCCTTAGGTATAATATAAGCCTTAGGAATAATGATCTCCTTCTTTGGTTTAAAAAAGTTATAATATTTTACCGGTTTGGTAGTTGGATTGGATCGGTCGTATTTTAATCTTTTTAAGCCTGTCACTTTACTGGTTTCAAAATTACCTGCATATCCTTTAAAATTCAATGTAGTATGTTTGGTACTGTCGATTTCCCATTCAATAGGATACTTTTTATTCGATAAAACAAAATTTGTAGCTTGATTTCTTAGTTCTTCGATCTCCTTCCCGTTCTCTTGCAAAAATTTCAAGACAGACACCATAAAGCTATAAGTTGCATCTACACGATCTTTATAATTTTTTAACATATGTGTCTCTACCATGATTCCCAAAGTATGGTATAAGGTCGTATATCCTGTTGAGTATCTGGGGGTGTCAAAAAATTGAGAAAAACCTATCTCCGGAACCTGATTAAATACATTTACATAAGGTGTTATTATCAGCCCTTTCTCAACCAGATCCTTTTGAATTTCAGGCCTCATTTTTTGATTTAAAAAAACACCGAGTTCACCACCTAATTTATTGTGCTGTGTAAATAAATTGGTCAAAGTATATTGATAATCAGCACCGTTGCTAACATGATTGTCAATAAACACATCAGGATCTATTTTGTGAAAGATCTTAGTAAATGTGCGTGCGTTCCTGGTGTCATTTTTGATAAAATCCCTGTTCAAATCATAATTCCGGGCATTACCCCTAAAGCCGTAAGATTCCGGCCCGTTTTGATTGACCCTGCTCAAAGAGTTTCTGTTTAAACTACCTCCCACGTTATAAATTGGAATGATACAAATAACAATATCTTTATATTGCTTATTCAATTTTTCATTTTGTACTATATCTCTTAGCAACATCATACAGGCATCAATACCATCCGGTTCACCAGGGTGAATACCATTATTGATAAGAATTGTACTTTTTGTAATTTTATCGAAATCGAAAATTTTATCAGAATTATAAACAACCAAATGAAGAGGTTTACCGGAATCGGTCATACCTATCCCCATTAAGGAAATCTGAGGATAGTTATCTGCTAAAAGACGGTAGAAATCTATTGTTTGTTGGTAGGTGGCGGTTTCTTTTCCTTTGCTAGTTTCAAAAATCGTTTTATAATCTTGAGTATAACTTGTAAAACTGATACTTAGAAAAACAAAAAGTACTAATCGATGCATATTTTCATTTTTCAAGAACAGCAGGAGGGACTAAAAGGGCAACATCACCATTGTTTCTAATAATATCCCTGACGATGCTTGAACTGATATAGGAGTTGTCTGCACTGGTCAGTAAAAAAACAGTTTCAATATTAGAGAGTTTTCGATTGGTTTGTGCAATTGCTTTTTCAAATTCAAAATCGGCAGGATTTCTCAGGCCTCTCAGAATAAACTTGCTTTCCACTTTTTTACAGTAGTCAATAGTTAGTCCCTGATAGGTGTCTATTTTGATTTTTGAATTATTTGCAAAGGTTTTTTCTATAAATTTCCTTCGTTCTTCAATAGAGAACATATATCTTTTTTCGGCATTGGTTCCTATTGCAATAATAATTTCATCAAACAACGGAATGGCTCTATTAATAATGTCAGTATGCCCCAATGTTAGTGGGTCAAAGGATCCTGGAAAAACTGCTCTGTTCATAAGCCCTTTATAAATTTCCCCATAGGGGTAAAATTAGACAATCAAATATACGCATATCCATTTTAATTAAAGAAATGGACTTTAGGAATCATTGTCCCACTACCCATTTATTTTTCGCCCATGGAGAGATTAATACAGGATTCTACGGCGGTACCAAACAATTCTGACAGACTAATCCCTGCAATATTAGCCTGCTGCGGTAACAAACTTTGCGAAGTTAAACCAGGTACAGTATTCATTTCCAGCATGTGAGGCTCTCCATCAATCAGGATATATTCACTTCTTGAAAATCCATTTATTCTTAAAATTTTATAAACTCTTTTTGCCACTTCATTAATGCGTTGCTCCTCTTTATTCGACAAATTTGCAGGTGTAATTTCCTTTGATTTCCCCTGATATTTAGCCTCATAGTCAAAGAAATCATTATCGGTTGTAATTTCAGTTATTGGTAAAACTTTAATTTCATTATTATATGTAATTACACCAACAGATACTTCCCTTCCATCCAAAAACGATTCAATAATAATTTCATCATCCTCTTTAAAAGATAATTTAATTGCATCTTTCAAATGTTCTTTTTTATGCACTTTAGAAATTCCAAAACTGCTACCCGCCCTGTTTGCTTTAACAAAACATGGTAATCCAACTTTTTCAATAATCTCACTTTCGTTGATAGGATCACCCAAATTTAAATAATAGGATTTTGCAGTTTTAATGCCGTAAGCTTTTACCACACTCAAACAATCTCGTTTATTAAAAGTCAATGCCATTTGGTAGGAGGGAGCAGATGTATGTGGAATGCCTAATAATTCCAGATAAGCTAATATAATACCATCTTCACCGGGATGTCCATGGATAGCATTAAATACAGCATCGAATTTTACCTTATAGCCATTAATATTGGTCGTAAAATCCGCCATATTAATTGGATGCTCTGCATCATTTTCATCCACATGGACCCATTTATCTTTTAAAATTTGAACCCGATATGCATTAAATTTTGTTTTGTCCAGCGAATTATACACAACATTTCCGCTTTTTAAAGAAATCTCAACTTCCGAGGAATAGCCCCCCATTATAATGGCAATATTTTTTTTCATTTTTTATAATATGCGTTCTTACAAACTTACAAAAAAGAACTTGTATAGCTTAGCGGTAATTACTAACCTCAGTGGGACCTAAATAATTTTTGCAGCTTTACAAGGCACGCCGGCAGGCGGGCCTTGTAAAGCCCAGAGGGAAACCATATAAACAGTAATCTTTAAAAGGAAAAACAATCGAATTAACCCGTTAGTCCTTCCTGTTTTAACTTTCAAATCTCACTATTTCTACAGTTTCTGCAAATCTATTCTTTAGGTCCCACTGAGGTTAATAATGATATCAATTTTTAAAGTATATTTGGAAAATAATAAAGTATGATGAAAGTAATAAAATATTTAAAGAGTAAAGAGTTTTTAAGGACTATGATTTTTATGGGAGTTGTAGTGATTATTTTGTTTTTTGGTCTTTCCAAATGGATGCACTATTATACAAAGCATGATCAAAAAATTGAAGTGCCTAACCTGGAAAAATTATCAACTGATGAAGCGGAGAAAATACTTTCTGATGAGAACCTCACCTTTTTTGTTCTTGATTCTGCATCGTTTAACCCTAAATATCCACCCAGATCGGTTATAAGTCAAAATCCCTCTGCGGGCGATTTCGTAAAAGAGCATCGGAAAATATATTTAACTCTAAATCCTTCTACCTATAGAAAAATTAGCGTACCGAAAGTTATTGGTCTTACGAAAAGACAAGTTGTTATACAATTAAAATCAATGGGATTTAATATTGGTAAAGAATTGTATATTAAAGACTTAGGGCTTGATGTTGTAAGAAGCTTAGAAGTCAATAAAAGAAAAATAAATCCTGGAGATAAATTAGCAAAGAACACAACTATCGATTTGATCTTAGGAGATGGATTGCAAAAAAGAGACAGTTTAAATACCAAAGTTTATAAATAGGACATTTGATGATGAATGAGAATGCAGAAGATATAATCAACGATGATCTTTACGAGCACTATAATTTTACTGCTAGTGTTGGTCAGGAACCTCTTCGTGTTGATAAATTTTTAATGAACTTTATTGAGAATGCAACTCGTAATAAAATTCAACAGGCCATAAAAGCAGGAAATGTTCTAGTTAATGATGCTATGGTTAAATCCAACCATAAAGTTAAAGCAAATGATAATGTAAGAGTGGTTTTAGCACATCCACCTCATGAAAATTTATTGGTGGCCGAAGATATTCCCATCGACATAAAATATGAAGATGATGATGTAATAGTGGTAAATAAACCGGCGGGAATGGTAGTACATCCGGGTCATGGAAATTATAGTGGAACTTTAGTGAACGCATTGATCTATCATTTTGAGAACTTACCGAAAAACAGCAACGAACGTCCGGGTCTTGTCCATAGAATAGACAAAGATACCAGTGGATTATTAGTTGTTGCCAAAACTGAATTCGCTATGGCCAACTTGGCCAAACAGTTTTTTGACAGAACTACAGAAAGATTATACATAGCCTTGGTATGGGGAAATATTGAAAATGATAAAGGCATTATAGAGGGCAATATTGGTAGAAGTTTAAAGAACAGATTACAAATGAATGTTTTTCCGGATGGGGATTTTGGTAAACATGCCGTAACACATTATAAAGTGATCGAAAGGTTTAGTTACGTTACCCTGGTACAATGTAAATTGGAAACCGGTAGAACCCATCAAATAAGAGCACACTTTAAGTATATTGGACATCCTTTATTTAATGATGAAAGGTACGGAGGAGATAGAATTTTAAAGGGAACTACCTTTACCAAATACAAACAATTTGTGGACAATTGTTTTAAAGTATTACCGCGCCAGGCCCTGCATGCTAAAACTTTGGGCTTTACACATCCAGTATCTAAAAAATATATGACTTTTAATTCGGAATTACCGGAAGATATGCAACAATGTATACTGAAATGGAGGAATTATACTTTAAATCAGAAGGTTTAGCTTTATGCTGGGTTTCTTGTCAAGATATCGTTTTGCTGAACCATATCATAGCCTGCGAATTTAGCTTTTTTTAAGTTCGATATCAAACAAAATTATTTATCCATACGCAATCTTTCGGCTGTAATTTGACTCTTCAAATAAGAAATTAATAGATTCTCCTTATTTTAAAATAAAAATATAGTATTGAATTTTTCTATTCATTTATTTGAATGACACTAATTTTACTTAGCAATGAAGATAAAAGAACTGATAATTTATACTGACAAGCTAAACGAACAATTGGATTTCTACGTTGATGTTTTGGAATTACAGCTATTTAATAGAACATCACAAAGTGGTAGTTTGAAAATTGGTTCAAGTATCTTAACATTTAAATGCAAAGAAATTGTAAGGCCTTACCATTTTGCATTCAATATTCCATCAAATAAAGAAAATGAAGCTTTGGTCTGGTTAAAAAAAAGAGTAAAAGTTCTATCTTTTGAAGGTAATGAAATTGCTGATTTTAAAAACTGGAATGCAAAAGCAATTTATTTTTATGATGAAGACAGCAATATTGTTGAATTTATTTCTCGAAAGGATTTAAAGAATTATAATAAGGCTAATTTTTCTTCAAAATCAATTTTGAATATCAGTGAAATTGGAATGGCAACCAGTCAAATAGAAAAGACTTATCATAAATTAAACGGAATACAAGAAATTGATGTTTTTGACGGTAATTTCGAAAGGTTTTGCGCTGTTGGAAATGATGAGGGAATGTTTATATTGGTCAACCCTAAGAAGAAAAAGTGGTTTCCAACAGATGATGAAGCATTTACATCCGATTTTAGAATAAAGGGAGATTATAATTTTGAGTTCGTAAACGGAAAAATTAATCAAATAACTTAAATTTGTAATCACAGAAAACTAGAGTATGAAAATAATAATATCACCAGCCAAGTCTTTAAATTTTGAAACGGAATCTCCCATTTCTGAATATACGCAGCCAATATTGTTGCCACAGGCTGAACGGTTGAACAAGATTTTAAAAAAGAAATCAGCAAGAGTCTTATCGAAATTAATGTCTATTTCCGATAATTTAGGAAGATTGAATTATGAGCGAAATCAAGAATGGAATTTGCCTTTTACTCCGGAAAATGCAAAACAGGCTATATTCGCCTTTACAGGAGAAGTATTTAGAGGTTTAGATGTGAATACGATCCCTAAGGAAAAATTGGTGCAGTTACAAGATAAACTAAGGATCTTGTCTGGTCAGTATGGCTTGCTTAAACCTATGGATCTAATACAAGCCTATCGATTGGAGATGAGTACAAAATTAAAGATTGGCAAAAATAATAATTTGTATCAGTTTTGGGGAAGTACTATTACTGAGGAGCTTAATAAAGAACTGGATAAGGACGAATTATTCATTAATCTTGCCAGTAATGAGTATTTTAAGGTAATTAAATCAAAAGAATTGAAAGTACCTGTCATTACACCAATATTTAAAGATCTTAAAAACGGGGAGTATAAAACTATCATGACATTTGCTAAATTGGCAAGAGGCCAAATGGTAAGATACATTATTGAAAATGATATTAATACTATAGACGACCTAAAAGGATTTAACTCTGGCGGGTATGGATTTGATGCAAATATGTCTACAGAAACAGAGTTGATGTTCACAAGGTAGATTGTGTTATTACGTTTGGATTAATGAATAAGAACTACGTTCAGGATGAGGAATTTAATGGAATCGATTTCACCAGAAGTGATATTGATAATGAGGATTATGAGTATTGTACATTCATCAATTGTGACTTTTCAAATACAAATTTATCAGATATAAATTTTTTAAATTGTGATTTCGATACATGTAATTTTAGTACACTACAATTAACTAATACTTCCTTCCGTGAAGTGAGGTTTAAAAATTGTAAAATACTTGGTGCACAATTTGAAAAATGTAATAAGATGCTTTTTAAAGTTGAGTTTGAAGCCTGTCAATTGAATTTATCATCCTTCTATCACCTCGAGTTGAGGAGCAGTAAATTTAAAGATTGCAGTTTATTAGAAGTCGATTTTACTGAAACAGATTTGGCGGGAATGAATTTTATAAATTGCGACCTAAATAGGGCTATTTTTGAAAACACTGTTTTAAGAAATACCGATTTTAGAACCGCCTTCAATTATTCCATTGATCCGGAACTTAATCAAATTGCCAAAGCCAAGTTCTCCCTGGCGAATGTAAGTGGCTTACTCAATAAATATAATATTGAAATAGACTAAAAACTTAATTTACTTTATATATTGTGCAGATGTGCTTATGTTATTGTTCCTGCTTACTGCAATAATATGGAATACATTCCCATTTTTGAGATCTTTTTTACTCATTTCAATAAATTTGTGGCCGGTTAGTTCAATAATTTTTGATTGTTTGTCTAAATCCACCATCTCGTCGGATTTGAATTGATAAACTAAAAATTTATTTGCCTCTTTTTCCTTGTTTTCCGGTATAATATCCCAGCTCAATTTAAATATTTTATTTTTCTCTTTTGTGAATTTAACATTAATCACGGCTTCAGGGGTGAACTTCTGATTATGATTTGTGGATGGAGGAAGTATAACATTAGAATAGTATTCCTTTTTTAGTATATCATTAATTCCCAGTGGATTTTTAAAAAAGCTTTTGGCGCTAAAATAGGCCGATCCGTTTATATTGGAAATTGATCTGTTGAAATCGAGTTGTTTTTCTATTTCAGTTTTGTTTTCCTTTTTCCAAGCCTTGCTTTTATTGCTCCCTAGTCGATACATTCCTTGACCGATATACAAGTTTGTGTCAAAATTATTCTCTGACCACCATCTTGCCACTTTTATATAATCTGCCTTTTTAAATCCAATATGCCAATAATCTTGAGGCAGAACATAGTCCAACCACTTATTTTTTAGCCAAAATAGTACATCAGCGTACAGATCGTCATAATTTGTTTGTCCTGCCTGAGTATCGGACCCTTTTGGATCTACATTTTTATTTCGCCAAACACCAAAGGGACTTATACCAAATTGTACCCACGGTTTGATTGTTTTGATAGTAGTATAGAGCTCTTCAATAATTAAATTGACATTGTTTCTTCTCCAATCATCAACATGCTTGGGGTAGAATTTCCCTCCAAATTCTTTAAAAGAAGCCTCATCAGGAAATTTCTCTTTTGCAATTTTATAAGGATAAAAATAATCATCAAAATGTATCGCATCCACATCATAATTTTGAACAATATCTGCAACTATACTGTTGGTATAGCTTCTAACTTCAGGTATTCCCGGGTCAAAGTATTTATTTTTTCCATAATTGATAAACCATTCGGGTTTTTCATAGGTTAAAGGAAAAGGATTCGATTGAAATTTTTTATAATTTACTATGGCTCTATATGGGTTTAACCAGGCATGAAATTCCATACCTCGTTTATGGGTTTCAGAAATTATAAAGGCCAAAGGATCGTAATACGGTGCAGGAGCCTTGTCATTTTCCCCAGATAAATAAGAAGACCAGGGTTCGTATTTTGAATTGTAAAATGCGTCAGCAGAAGGCCTTATTTGAAATATAATAGCATTGAAGTTTAAACTTTTAAATAGATCTAAAAGTTCTATGATCTCTTTTTTTTGTTGCTCTGTAGTTAAAGATTTTGAACTAGGCCAGTCTATATTTTCTTTTGTGGCGATCCAGACCCCTCTGAATTCTCTTCCTATATTTTGCTGGGAAAAAGTGGATTGGTATATAAAGAATAGAATTAGGACTAAATAATTTTTCATTATACTAAAATTGATTTATTTCTTATTACAAACGTAAAAAAGAGTTTAAAAGTACGCGATTTCCACTTTAAAGTTAATTAAATATTGGTACTGTTCTTCCCTTTTAAAATAGTAAAATTTGTTCCGCAATTACTAAAATAATACAAGGAAAAGCCTTGTTTCTGCCACTCTGTCATTTTTAAAAAGGCATTTCTGCCAAAATAAATAAAATGAAGCAATGGCATAATGATTGACATTATATTTTCAGAAATTGAAATTAAATTAATTAAAAAATATAAAATTATGAGTAAAATAATAGGAATAGATTTAGGAACCACAAATTCATGCGTATCTGTAATGGAGGGTAATGAGCCTGTTGTAATTCCTAACGCTGAAGGAAAAAGAACTACTCCATCTATTGTTGCTTTTGTTGAAGATGGTGAACGTAAAGTTGGTGACCCTGCCAAACGTCAGGCCGTAACTAACCCGGTAAAAACCATATATTCTATCAAAAGATTTATGGGAAACAAATTTTCTGAATGTAAAACGGAAGTGGGAAGAGTACCTTATAAGGTAGTAAAAGGAGATAACGATACTCCAAGAGTAGATATCGATGGAAGATTATATACTCCACAAGAGATTTCTGCTATGGTATTGCAAAAAATGAAAAAGACTGCCGAGGATTATTTAGGTCACGAAGTAAAAGAAGCTGTGGTAACAGTACCGGCTTATTTTAATGATGCCCAACGCCAGGCAACCAAAGAAGCTGGTGAAATAGCTGGTTTAAAAGTTAGCCGAATTATAAATGAACCAACGGCGGCTGCATTGGCCTATGGATTGGACAAGTCAGGTGCGGATAAAAAAATAGCTGTCTATGATTTAGGTGGTGGTACATTTGATATTTCTATCTTAGAAATCGGAGATGGCGTTTTTGAAGTACTTTCAACAAATGGAGACACACATTTAGGTGGTGATGATTTTGATCAGGTTATTATCGACTGGTTGGCCGAAGAATTCAATAAAGAAGAAAATATTGATTTGCGTAAAGACCCAATGGCTTTACAAAGATTAAAAGAAGCTGCAGAAAAAGCTAAGATAGAATTATCTTCAAGTTCACAAACTGAAATTAATTTACCTTATGTAACTGCTACAGCATCAGGACCGAAACACTTGGTAAGAGCTTTAACCAGAGCACAGTTTGAGAAACTTGCTGATTCTTTGATCAAACGTTCAATGTCACCGGTAGCAAAAGCATTAAAAGATGCTGATTTATCGAAATCAGATATTGATGAGGTACTTTTAGTAGGTGGTTCAACACGTATTCCAAGAATACAGGAGGAAGTTGAAAAGTTCTTTGGAAAAAAACCTTCAAAAGGAGTGAATCCTGATGAGGTAGTGGCAATTGGAGCTGCAATTCAAGGAGGTGTTTTAACTGGTGATGTAAAAGATGTATTGTTGTTAGATGTTACTCCGCTTTCTTTAGGTATTGAAACTATGGGTAATGTAATGACGACTTTAATAGAAGCCAATACAACAATTCCAACGAAAAAATCCCAGGTATTTTCAACTGCTGCCGATAACCAACCATCTGTAGAAATTCATGTATTACAAGGTGAAAGAGCAATGGCAGCAGATAATAATACAATTGGTAGGTTTCATTTAGATTCCATTCCACCGGCACGCAGAGGGGTTCCTCAAATTGAGGTAACATTTGATATCGATGCCAATGGTATAATCCATGTATCGGCTAAAGATAAAGGAACAGGTAAGGAACACAATATTCGTATTGAAGCTTCATCCGGTCTGTCTGAAGATGATATCAAAAAAATGAAAGCTGATGCGGAAGCTAACGCTGATGCAGATAAAACGGCTAAAGAAAC
>DAOUPU010000122.1 GCA_030625995.1 Flavobacteriaceae bacterium | reverse complement strand
AAGTTCTTCGCCTTCTATAATAAATCCTACACACCTTGTTATTCATCATTCAGCCGGACAAACAATTAGTTCGGATTATGCAGCCGTTGTCAGAGCGTATTGGGACTTTCATGTCAATACAAGAGGTTGGTCGGATATTGGCTACAACTGGCTTGTTGATCCTAACGGAATACTATATGAAGGACGAGGTGATCGTATCAGAGGGGCTCATTCTACATGTATGAATAGTGTTTCTACCGGTATTTGTTTTATAGGTGATTATGAAAATTTTCAACCATCAAACGCCGGATTAAATACTCTTAAAGACTTTATTGCATGGGACGCTACCTCCAAAGATATTGATATTAAAACGAGTAGTTATGTCAGTGGTTTGGGCGTAATGGATCATTTATCAGGTCATAAGGATGGTAAGATCAATTTCCCTTTCTCTAACTGTTCATCAACACTGTGCCCCGGAAATAATTTATACAGCAAAATAGGTACTATTAAAAATGATGTAGCATTGTATTCTTGTTATGTCTCTAATACAAATGCACCAAAAACACCGACTTCATTCAGTGTGCTACGTAAAGGAATGAATAGTGTTGAAATTAAGATAAAATCGGTAGCAAATGCTACAAAATATGGTGTTTATAAAAGTACTGACAATATAAATTATCAAAAGGTTGAAGAATCATCTTCTACATCTTTTACCATTAATAATTTAGAGCAAGGCAAAGCAACCTATTTTAAAGTTGAAGCTATAAATAATGACGGGAGTTCAGAAAAATCTTCGGCTCTTTCTGCAATTCCCAGCCAGTATATTTCAGATATACTTATTATTGACGGGGTTGAAAGACGTCAATTTGATGCTATAGCCCAATATGAATATCCCTTAAGTAAGTTAGGGCGTACTTTTTCATCTGCCACTAATGATGCGGTTCAAGACGGAACAGTGAACTTGAATAATTTTAAAATTGTTATTTGGATGCTGATCGATGAAAGCTCAGCTGATGACACATTTAATGGAACAGAACAAATTATGGTAAAGAATTTCATAGATAATGGAGGGGTATTTATAGTATCCGGTGATGAAATTGGATGGGATCTGGTACATTTAGGTAATACTGCGGATAGATCCTTCTATGAAGATTATTTAAAAGCAGAGTATATTGCTGATTCTCCTGTACCAAACAATAAAAAAATTAGAGACATTAACAACACAGTTTATAATTTAGATGATGGCTCACATGGTACTTTTGATTCTGATTATCCTGATCTTATTAAAACTAAAAACGGTTCAACAAAATCATTTACTTATGACGGTGTAATGGAATCTAATGGAATTGCCGGTGTTAGTAGCCGAACTGGCAGTGGTGGTGTTGAATATTTAGGGTTTTCCATAGAGTTAGTATATGATGACACACAAAGAAAAAATTTAATAGACAATATTTTGCAGAAGTATAGCAGTTTATTGATTGTTGATAATAATTTCATCCATCAAAATATAATACTATATCCAAATCCTACATCAGGTATATTAAAAATCTCAAATTCAAAGTCTATTCAAATAAGAACTATTGAAATTTTTAATGTTTACGGACAGAAATTAAATATCAAATATTATAATAATACCTTGAATATCAAATACTTAAAAAATGGTTTGTATTTTGTAGTGATTGAGGACGAAAATGGATATCAAGGAACAATTAAGATCATTAAAAAATAGGAGGCACTTAATGTAGGAGTATTTTTTGGATAGAGGAATTAAACAGAAAACATTTCCCAGACTAGAGTCCTTTATGTACGCCTCTTAGCATAGGAATTTCCCATTAACTTATCTAGTCTCTGCAAGAAAACTAATGATTTTTCAAGTCTTTGATAAAATAATTCATTTCTGTGCTCAGGACAAGAAAAAAGATTAATATACCATACTTTCTTGATAATATGGCAGGAGTTTAATATAGCATAATCAACTATTTTTGCAATTAATATTAATCAAAAAATAATAAAAATGTCAGTATCAAAAAAATATTTAAAATCAAAGCCTGTTTGTAAAGTTACTTTTGAATTACAAGACCTGGATGCAGAGCATGTTGCTGTTATAGGAAATTTTAATGACTGGGATATGAATGCTACTCCTTTAAAAAAATTTAAAAATGGGAAATACAAAGCTACCCTGGATCTAGAGAGCAATAATAGTTACGAATTCAGATATATAGCCGATGGCGCTTATATAAATGACTCTGGAGCTGATAGCTATAGATGGAATGAGTACGCCTCAGCTGATAATTGTGTTTTGGAACTGTAGTTGTAAAACTAAAAGAACTACCGGGCAACATTTCTAAAAAAACTCTTTAGAAATGTTGCCCACAATTATTTTTAATCCTTAACTTTTTATTCTTTCTCAGCAATTACAAATATTTTATTGCTGATCTTCCCTACCCCAATATTTTCTTATAACCATAACTATTTGATACGGAGTTGTAAGGGGTTATTGATATAGTTAAGAGTTATCCCTATTAAAACTTATTTATTAGATCTTTCTCCGACCTGTTATTTCAGTTGACAGGAATGACATTTAATGAC
Organism: Flavobacteriaceae bacterium; assembly: GCA_030625995.1. Lineage (GTDB taxonomy): Bacteria > Bacteroidota > Bacteroidia > Flavobacteriales > Flavobacteriaceae > Lutimonas. The sequence goes on along the minus strand of DAOUPU010000122.1, from coordinate 4,782 downwards.
CATGATGGAAGGAAGATTAGATATGGAATAACATCTCATCAAAAACTAACTCCTTCAGTTTTTATTTTGATTGAGATTATTGTATTTTTGATTGTATTAATTATAAAACCGAAACCATGAAAAACATTACATTCATTTTAACACTTGTATTAAGTGTATTTATCGGAACCAACGCTTATGCGCAGGAAACTGTTCCGAAAGAAGTTTTATTAACTACCCTAAATGGTGTCAATAGTCTGAAATTATCCAATTTAAAAACCACTGAGTTAATGGATTATAATAAAGGTTATGTTGATAAGGTGTATGATATCACAGAAAGTGACAAATCAGAAAAAGATAAAAAAACTGCCTTGGAAACATTAAGTAACGATACTAAAAAAGATCTTATCGACTTACTTGGAAAGAGCGAATATAAAAAATATGTAAAATTAATGGAAGAGCAACTGAAACCTCTTACCAAAAAATCTAAACTTTTTAAATATTTATATTAGAATATAATTAGGCGTTCTAATTTAGATTGACAAATTTTATGCAGAAGCATCGAACCACAAAAATAAACTTTTGTGGTTTTTTTTGTGAAAATTTATTTAAATAAAGCAGAGGAACTATTGTCTTCCCGGTTGCTCATACAAAAATTAAGTAAGATGAACCGGTAAATATCCAGTCTATATTAAAAAGATCTGAGAGATATCAATGTCAATTATAATTTGATCCTATTTATTTGTAAAAATAATTTCTTACTGAAAAAGGTCCAGCTCCAAAAATAAAATAAACACACAATAAAAACAAAACCAGAGCGGCCAATTCAAAGGATTGCCCCCCCATCATTAATTCAGATGGTTTATAAACAAAAAATGTAGCACTGAATAAAATTGGTATTTGCATAAAGGCTGCCAGCCGTGTAAAAAACCCAATAGTCAGCAAGGCTCCACCGATCAAGTGCGTTATACCTATCAATGCGATCCACACAAAACTTTCTCTTTCTACTCCTAATTCCAGGATTGATTCCGGGTTTGCCACAATCATCCATCCTCTTATAAATAAGGCTATGCCAAGGAAGATTCTTATTAGGCCGTATCCTGTTTCATCTTTTTTGTCCAGTGATGTTGTGAAATCAACTATTTTGCTCATGATCAAATGGGTTTAAATATTAATAATCCAAATCTACAAAAAATATACAAAGTTCCAAATGGATATAACATAATCCAATACCTCCTTGAGGTGAATAATGAAATAAGTAAGATCTCAAATATACGTTTATGTCACATTTTTGATGAGAACATTCAAAATCGTAATGGCCGACTCACTGATCTTTGTACCTGGGCCAAATACACCTGTCACACCGGCCTTAAACAAAAAATCGTAATCCTGTGGTGGAATTACCCCACCTGCAATCACCAAAATATCACCTCGGCCATATTTTTTGAGTTCAGCAATGACCTGTGGAATTAATGTTTTATGCCCTGCTGCCAAAGAGGAAATGCCTAAAACATGTACATCATTTTCAACTGCCTGTTTAGCAACCTCTTCTGGAGTTTGAAACAAGGGTCCTACATCAACGTCAAAGCCCAGGTCAGCAAAACTTGTGGCTACAATTTTTGCACCCCTATCATGTCCGTCTTGACCCATTTTTGCCACCATTATCCTAGGGCGGCGACCATCCATTACCGCAAATTGATCTGATAGCATTAAGGCTTTTTGAAAGTCACTATCATTCTTAATTTCTTTACTATACACTCCGGTTATTGTGTTAATTTGGGCTCTATATCTTCCAAATACTTTTTCTAAAGCTTGTGATATTTCCCCTAAAGTTGCTCTTTTTCGTGATGCTTCTATGGTCAAATCTAATAAATTTCCTTCACCTGTCTCGGCACAGTTCGTTAAATTATTTAGAGCTTTATTCACTTGATTATCATTTCTTTCCTTTCGTACCTTTGTTAATCTCTCAATTTGCGAAGTGCGTACGGCCTCATTGTCCACCTCTAATATTGAAAGAGAATTCTCTTCCTCGATACGAAATTTATTGACCCCCACGATAGTATCCTGATTTCCATCTATTCTGGCCTGTTTCCTTGCCGCCGCTTCTTCAATCCGCATTTTAGGTATCCCTTTTTCTATTGCTTTTGTCATCCCACCATGATCTTCTATTTCCTCAATAAGCTTCCATGCCTTTGAAGCAATATCATTAGTTAATTTCTCGAGCTGCAAACTACCCGCCCATGGATCAACTGTTTTTGTTATATAGGTTTCTTCCTGTAGATAAATTTGTGTATTTCTTGCTATTCTTGCAGAAAAATCCGTTGGTAAAGCAATGGCCTCATCCAAAGCATTGGTATGTAGAGACTGCGCGCCTCCCAAAGCTGCAGCCAAACCTTCCACCACGGTTCTTGCTACATTATTAAAAGGATCCTGCGCGGTTAAACTCCATCCACTAGTTTGACAATGTGTTCTTAAAGCCATAGATTTTGAATTTTTTGGTTCAAATTGTTTAACAATTTTAGACCATAACATTCTCCCTGCCCTCATCTTTGCAATTTCTGTAAAATGAGCCATTCCGATTGCCCAAAAGAAAGACAATCTAGGTGCAAATTCGTCAATGTCCATTCCGGTATTAATACCCGTTCTAATATACTCCAAACCATCTGCCAGTGTATAGGCCAACTCAATTTCTGGTGTTGCACCGGCTTCATGCATATGATAACCTGAAATAGAAATACTATTATATTTGGGCATTTTAGCCGTGGTATATTTAAATATATCGGCAATAATTTTCATGGAGGCTTCGGGAGGATAGATATATGTATTCCTCACCATAAACTCCTTTAAAATATCGTTCTGTATCGTCCCTGAAAGTTGCTCCGGAGAAACACCTTGTTCTTCAGCGGCAACAATAAAAAATGCCAGTATGGGTAACACTGCACCATTCATGGTCATAGAAACGGACATCTCATCCAATGGGATACGGTCAAACAAAATTTTCATATCCTCAACCGTATCAATTGCCACTCCTGCCTTACCTACATCACCTTGAACTCGCTCATGATCAGAATCATACCCTCTGTGTGTGGCCAGATCAAAAGCTACAGATAATCCTTTTTGACCTGCGGCTAAATTTCTACGATAAAAGGCATTACTATCTTCTGCCGTTGAAAAACCAGCATATTGTCTAATGGTCCATGGCCGACTAACATACATAGTAGAATATGGCCCTCTTAAAAATGGTGGTATTCCCGCAACAAAATTATAATGCTCAAAATATGGAGTTCCGAGTTTTGACTTATCGGTCTTTACTTTTAACTGTTGAAGGTTTTTTCTTGACATGGTCTAATTTTCAATTCGATTCACTCTTTAACCGTTCTTTTTCCAGATCCTCAGCCAATCGTTTCGCAATAACGGATTCGATAACTGTTTCCTTGTTCCGTGTCTTTAAAAATGGATATAACTGGATCGTTTCTTTCATTTTATCAATTTCATTTTTATACTTATTTGTTCCAACAAGAACCATTTCATTATTCTCAAATTGTTCTTGTTCCTTATTGCCACTTTCCACAATTTTTCTTTGAATTGTTCCATTAAAAAGTTGTTTTATAAAACCCCCGCTTTTTTCTATTTTTTTGAAAAGATCCAATGCTTTTTCAGCAATTTCGAAGGTCAACTCTTCAATATAATAAGATCCATTTACAAAAGAGGCATTGTTTAGATGGCTCTCTTCCTTTAAGATTATTAACTGATTTCTTGCAATTCGTTCACCAAATTCATTTTTTTTATGAAAAATTGCATCATAGGCCAAATTACTAATTGTATTTGCACCTCCTAATACAGCGCTCATACATTCTGTCGTTGTCCTCAACATGTTGGTATTATGGTCATAGAGACTTTTATTTCTAATACTGGGTTCTACAAAAATACTTGCCTCATATTCAAGATTATACTCACTTAATAATAAATCCCATAAATAACGAATAGCTCGAAGTTTGGCTATCTCCAAAAAGTAATTGGATCCAACAGAAAAATTGAAATTAATTTGTGAACCCAATGCTTGGCCATAATAATTTAAATACTCATTGGCATGTGCCAGGGCGTATGCAATTTGCTGAATAATATTTGCTCCTGAATTTTGATAAATAGAAGCATCAATACCTGCAACAATACAATTTTTACCTCCATTTTTTAAGATCGTATTTAGAATTTGGTGATCTTGAATTTGGTCATTAAACCAATTACCTGTTTTAACCAAATTTCCAATAATATCGGTATTCAAAAACAAGTTCAAGCCCTTATTTTTTTTTATTAATCGCAAAAAGAAATTCTCTTCTAAAAAATGTAATTGAAAATAGATATCCAGGCTATTATCAGTTGATTTAGAGCTTAAATCATCAAGTAAAGAATCAATATTGAACGGTTGCAAAGCAATAAATTTAATCGAATCTGCACCACGATCTAAGGCATCCTTCGCGAGGTAATTGGCCTTTTTTTCATCATTTATAAAAATCGTTTGACAAATTTTATATCTGGAAGGTATTTTAGGAATTGTAATCTGTTTAAAATTATCGCCATGATAGAAAGGTTTTATGCTAATTCCTTCATTGAGATTCGTAATCAAGGATTTATTATAGTCTTTCCCATTTAAATCTACTTGGATCTTATTTTTCCATGCCTTGGCGCTAACAGAATGAAAATCATTAAATAAATAATCACCCATATTCTATATTAGTATTTGTAACCTGTTAGTTATTATCTAAATTCTCCACTGAATCGTATTCTATAATATAAATATCCTCA